>NZ_RZOT01000118.1:0-12281 GCF_003999085.1 Mesorhizobium sp. M4A.F.Ca.ET.090.04.2.1 | reverse complement strand
GTGCGTTGGTATGCGTGCGCTGGCCGCGGACCGGCAGCGAGCGGCGGTGACGCAGGCCGCGGTAGCAGCCGAGGTCCATGAGCCGCTTGATGTTCATCGACACTTCGCGGCGCAGGTCGCCTTCGACCTGGTAGTCGCGGTCGATCGTCTCGCGGATCTGCAGCACTTCCGCGTCGGTCAGTTGGTTGACCCGGCGCTCGGCCGGGATGCCGACCTTGTCGACGATCTCCTGGGCGAACTTCTTGCCAATGCCGTGAATGTACTGAAGCGCGATGACGACGCGCTTGTTGGTCGGAATGTTGACGCCGGCTATACGAGCCATCTTCTCTCATCTCCATATGGGCCGGACGCGCCGACGCTTCAAGTTGCCCCGCGTCCGGTGGAGGCCGGCCCTTGCGGGAGTTTCCAGTTCAAAGCGGCCGCCTTGCCCTTGCGGACAAGCAAAGCCTATGCCTGATGGAAGACGGGCCGCCATACCCCAGCGGACCGCTACAGTCAAGCGCTGTTTCTCTATGCCGCCGCCTGCGTGACGGATTTGAGCACCGCTTCGATCTCTCTCGTTACGGTGTCTATGTCGGCCATGCCGTCGACGCTCTTCAGCCTGCCCTTGGCGTAGTAGTAGCCAATGAGTGGAGCGGTCTTCTTGTAGTACTCCCGCAAGCGCTCCTCGAACACGGCTGGATTGTCATCCTTGCGCACCGGCTGGCCGGCGGCCTTGGCATCCTCGGCGCGCTTGACGATTCGCCCAACCAGCGCCTTGTCATCGACGACGAGCTCGATCACGGCGTCGAGATGGAGGCCACGATCCGCGAGCATCGATTCGACCGCATCGGCCTGCACCAGGGTGCGTGGATAGCCGTCGAGGATGAAGCCATTTGCGCAATCAGCTTGGTCGATGCGCTCGGCCACGATGGCATTGACGATGGCATCGGAAACCAGCTCGCCGGCATCCATCACCGCCTTGGCCCGCTTGCCGACCTCGGTACCGGCCTGCACAGCGGCACGCAGCATGTCACCGGTCGAGAGCTGGGGTATGCGGAACTTCTCTACCAGTCTTTGCGCTTGCGTCCCCTTGCCCGCCCCCGGCGGTCCAAGCAATATCAGCCTCATCTGGTCCTCTTCCCCCCGCGCAACTTCGACTTCTTGATCAGGCCCTCATACTGGTGCGCGATCAGGTGACCCTGAATCTGCGCCACCGTATCGAGCGTTACACTGACCACGATCAGAAGCGATGTGCCACCAAGGTAGAATGGTACGCCAGTCGCTGAAATTAGGAATTCGGGCAGCAGGCACACCAGCACCAGGTAGATGGCGCCGATGACGGTGATGCGCGTGAGAACATAGTCGATGTAATCGGCGGTGCGCTCGCCCGGGCGGTAGCCTGGAATGAAGCCGGAATGCTTCTTGAGCTGGTCGGCGGTGTCCTTCGGGTTGAAAACGATCGCGGTGTAGAAGAAGGCGAAGAACACAATCATCGCCGCGTAGAATGCCATGTAGAGCGGTTGTCCATGGCCCAGCGAGGCAAGGATTGTGCTTGCCCATGCCGGCATGTTGGCCGTCTGCGAAAAGCCGGCGATCGTTGCCGGCAGCAGAAGCAGCGAGGACGCGAAGATCGGCGGGATGACGCCCGAGGTGTTGAGCTTCAGCGGCAAATGCGAGGTGTCGCCCTGGAACATCCGGTTGCCGACCTGGCGCTTCGGGTACTGGATCAGCAGGCGGCGCTGCGCGCGCTCGAAGAACACGATAAGCGCAATGACGACGATGGCGAGCACGATGATCGCCAGGATCAGCCCGGTCGACAGGGCGCCGGTGCGGCCGAGCTCCAGCGTGCCGGAGATGGCACGCGGCAGGCCGGCGACGATGCCGGAGAAGATGATCAGCGAAATGCCGTTGCCGATGCCGCGCGCGGTGATCTGCTCACCGAGCCACATCAGGAACATCGTGCCGCCGACCAGCGTGACGACGGTGGAGATTCGGAAGAACATGCCGGGATCGTTGACAATGCCGTTGCCGCCCTCCAGTCCGACGGAGATGCCGTAGGCCTGCACCAGGGCCAGGAGCACGGTGCCGTAGCGCGTGTACTGGTTGATGATCTTGCGGCCCTGCTCGCCTTCCTTCTTCAGCGCTTCCAGCGACGGAATGACCGAGGTCATCAGCTGCATGATGATGGAGGCGGAGATGTAGGGCATGATGCCCAGCGCGAAGATCGCCATGCGCTGCACCGCGCCGCCGGCAAACATGTTGAACATGCCGAGCACGCCCTTGCTCTGCGAGGAGAAAGCCTGGGCGAACGCGTCGGGATTGATGCCGGGCAGCGGGATATAGGTGCCGAGCCGGTAGACGAGCAGCGCGCCGACGGTGAACCAGATGCGTTTCTTCAGGTCCTCGGCCTTGGCGAAGGCCGAAAAATTCAGATTCGAGGCTAGTTGTTCAGCAGCCGAAGCCATGCCTGATTCTCCGCTTGGTCACGCTCGATGCCCGCAGCTCAGGCGGCGCGTGTCACCGAAGCTCACGAGATAAGCTCCGGACCGTAAACATGCAAGCGGCCGCGTTGACGCGGCCGCCTAATTGATCAGATCAAGGCGCGAAGGACGGTAAAACCTGGCTTCACTCGTGCCATCTGCGCTTTAAATCGCCGTTACTCTGCGGCGGCCTTTTCCGGCACCTTCACCGAGCCGCCGGCCTTCTCGATCTTCTCGATCGCGGCCTTGGAGGCACCGGCCACGTCGAAGGCGAGCTTCGCCTTGAGGTCGCCGTCGGACAGAATGCGCACGCCGTCCTTGGCGCGGCGGATGACGCCGGCCGCGATGAGGGCCTCGGCCGTCACCGTCGCCTTGGCGTCGAGCTTCTTTGCGTCGAGCGCGGCCTGGATGCGGGCCAGCGACACGACGGTGAAGCTCTTGCCGAACAGGTTGTTGAAGCCGCGCTTCGGCAGGCGCCGGTAAAGCGGCATCTGGCCGCCCTCGAAGCCGTTGATGGCCACACCCGAGCGTGCCTTCTGGCCCTTGACGCCGCGGCCGCCTGTCTTGCCCGAGCCGGAGCCGATGCCGCGGCCCAGACGCTTCTTGGAGTGCGTGGCGCCGTCCTTGTCACGCAGATCGTTGAGTTTCATCTTCGTTCTCCTGCGCTTCTGCTCAGCCCTCGTCCACGACGCGGACGAGATGCTGGACGGCAGCGATCATGCCGCGCACGGAAGGCGTATCTTCCAGCGTGCGCTGCTTGTGCATCTTGTTGAGGCCGAGGCCGACCAGCGTGGCGCGCTGCTCCTTCGGCCGGCGGATCGGCGAGCCGATCTGCTCGACGGTGATGGTCTTGGTAGCTTTCTTGGCCATGGTCTGGATCCCTGGTCAGCGTCGACTATTCTTCAGCCGCGACGGCGGTGCCGCGGCGGGCCTGAAGGGTCGAGTACTTGATGCCGCGCGCGGCAGCCACATCCTTCGGATGCATCTGGCTCTTCAGCGCGTCGAAGGTGGCGCGAACCATGTTGTAGGGGTTCGACGAACCCATCGACTTGGCGACCACGTCATGCATGCCGAGCGTCTCGAAGACGGCGCGCATCGGGCCGCCGGCGATGATGCCGGTACCCTGCTTGGCGGCGCGCAGCAGAACGCGTCCGGCGCCCCAGCGGCCCTCGACGTCGTGATGCAGCGTGCGCCCCGAGCGCAGCGGCACGAAGATCATGTCGCGCTTGGCCGACTCGGTCGCCTTGCGGATCGCTTCCGGCACTTCGCGCGCCTTGCCGTGGCCGAAGCCGACGCGGCCCTTCTGGTCGCCGACGACGACGAGAGCGGCAAAGCCGAAACGCCGGCCGCCCTTCACCACCTTGGCGACGCGGTTGATGTGGACGAGCTTGTCCACCATGCCGTCGTCGCGCTCTTCGCGCTCACGCTCGCGGCCGCGGCCGCCTTCCCTACGTTCCTGTGCCATATCCTGTTCCTTGTTCTTTTCCGGAAGCACGGTTGCTGCAATGCCGGCGCCGCTTTCGGGTCGCCGGCGGTGAAAAATCAGAAGCTCAGACCACCTTCGCGGGCGGCCTCGGCCAGCGCCTTGACGCGGCCGTGATAGATGTACGGGCCACGGTCGAAGACGACTTCCTTGACACCGGCCTTCGAGGCGCGCTCGGCGATCAGCTTGCCGACAGCCGCGGCAGCTGCGGTGTCGGCGCCTGTCTTGAGCGAACCCTTGAGGTCCTTCTCCAGCGTCGAGGCGGCGGCCAGCGTATGGCCCTTGGCGTCGTCGATGACCTGGACGTAGATGTTCTTCGAGGTGCGATGGACCGAGAGACGCGGACGCTCGCCCGCAACCTTCTTGATCTGGCGACGCACGCGCTGAGCGCGGCGCTGGGTGGATTCTTTCGAGCCCATGGTACTGTTCCTTGCCTTCAGAAAACGGGGGCAACCCTGTGCGGTAGGCGAAGATGCCTCCCGCGGTCGCGCCCCGCGGCGTTGCGATGATTACTTCTTCTTGCCTTCCTTGCGGACGATCTTCTCGCCGGCGTAGCGCACGCCCTTGCCCTTGTAGGGCTCGGGACCGCGGTACTCGCGGATCTCGGCGGCAACTTGCCCGACCTGCTGCTTGTCGATGCCGGTGACCGTGATTTCCGTCGGCTTCGGCACCGTGATGGTGATGCCCTGCGGGGTCTCGTAGACCACGTCATGGCTGAAGCCAAGCGCAAGCTGCAGGTTCTTGCCCTGCATGGCGGCGCGATAACCGACGCCGGTGATCTCGAGCCGCTTCTCGAAGCCGTCCTTCACACCCTGCAGGATGTTGACGATCTGCGTGCGCGACATGCCCCACTTGGCGCGGGCGGTCTTTGTCTGGTCGCGCGGCTGGACGGCAATCTCGGTGCCTTCCAGCTTGACCAGCACTTCGTCGTTGACCACGAACTTCAGCTCACCCTTGGGGCCCTTCGCCGTCACGGTCTGGCCGTTGACGGTCGCGGTCACGCCCTGCGGCAGCGAAACGGGTTTCTTTCCAATACGAGACATTTTGTTGTCCTCGTCACTTCTCTAGGTTCAGGGTCCAGTTTTCGAGCATTCCCGAAAACCGGATACCGCTTTCGATATCACGCGCCAGATCAGAAGATCTGGCAGAGGATTTCACCGCCGACGTTCTGCTCGCGCGCTTCGTGGTCGGCCATCACGCCCTTCGGCGTCGAAAGGATGGCGATACCGAGGCCGTTGGCGACCTGCGGGATCGACTTGGCCGAGACATAGACGCGGCGGCCCGGCTTCGAGACACGGGCGATTTCGCGCACGACCGGCGCGCCGTCGAAATACTTCAGCTCGATCTCGATTTCGGACTTGCCGTTCTCGAAGTCGGTCTGGCTGTAGTCGCGGATATAGCCTTCTGCCTTCAGCACGTCGAGGACGCGGGTGCGCAGACGCGAAGCCGGGGTCGAGACGCTCGACTTCTTACGGCCATAGGCGTTGCGGATGCGGGTCAGCATATCGCCGAGAGGATCGCTCAATGACATCTCAATGTCCTCCTTACCAGCTCGACTTGACCAGGCCCGGGATCTGGCCGTTGTTGCCAAGATCGCGAAGCGCGATACGCGAAACCTTGAGCTTGCGATAGTAGGCGCGCGGGCGGCCGGTGACTTCGCAGCGGTTGCGGATGCGGATCTTGGCCGAGTTGCGCGGCAGTGCCGACAGCTTCAACTGGGCGCGGAAACGCTCTTCCATCGGCTTGGACTGATCCATGACGATGGCCTTCAGTGCCTTGCGCTTGGCGGCATATTGGTCCGCAAGCTTCCGGCGCCTGTTGTTCTTCTCGACTGAGCTGGTCTTTGCCATTTCAGATTTTTCCTTTTTCGCTGCCGTTACTGGCGGAAGGGGAAGTTGAAAGCCTTGAGCAGAGCCCTGGCTTCGTCGTCCGTCTTCGCCGTCGTACAAACGATGACGTCCATGCCCCAGACCTGATCAACCTTGTCGTAGTTGATCTCCGGGAACACGATGTGTTCCTTGATGCCCATGGCATAGTTGCCACGGCCGTCAAAGCTCTTCGGGTTCAGCCCGCGGAAGTCGCGGACTCGCGGCAGCGCGATGTTCACGAGGCGATCGAGGAACTCGTACATGCGTTCCTTGCGCAGCGTGACCTTGGCGCCGATCGGCATGTTCTCGCGCACCTTGAACCCGGCGATCGAGTTGCGGGCGCGGGTGACGACGGCCTTCTGGCCGGCGATCATCGCGAGGTCCTCGGCCGCGACCGAAGGCTTCTTCGAATCGCCGGTCGCCTCGCCGACGCCCATGTTCAGCACGATCTTGTCGAGGCGCGGAACCTGCATGTCGTTGTCGTAGCCGAACTGCTCCTGCAGCGCCTTGCGGATGGTCTCGTTATAGACCTTCTTGAGGCGCGGCTCGTTCTTGGCAGCCGCCTGCTTGGTTTCAGCCTTAGCCATTGATGACTTCTCCCGAACGCTTGGCGACGCGCACCTTCTTGCCGTCCTTCTGGATGGTGAAACCGACGCGGGTCGGCTTGCCGTCCTTGGGGTCGGCCAGCGCGATGTTCGACAGGTGGATCGGCGCTTCCTTGGTGATGATCCCGCCCTCTTGGGACTGGGTCTGCTTCTGGTGACGGCGGATCAGGTTGACGCCGCGCACCAGCGCGGTGTCTTCCTTCGGCTGCACCGACAGGACTTCGCCCGAACGGCCCTTGTCCTTGCCGGCAAGCACGACGACCTTGTCGCCTTTTCTGATCTTCTGCATTGGTCCGGCTCCTTACAGCACTTCAGGCGCGAGCGAGATGATCTTCATGTGGTTCTTGGCGCGAAGTTCGCGCGGAACCGGTCCGAAGATACGCGTGCCGATCGGCTCTTTCTTGTTGTCGACGAGAACAGCCGCGTTCTTGTCGAAACGGATCACGCTGCCGTCCGGGCGTCGGATGTCCTTGGCCGTGCGAACAACGACCGCCTTCATCACATCGCCCTTCTTCACGCGGCCGCGCGGAATGGCTTCCTTGATCGACACCACGATGATGTCGCCGACAGAGGCGTATTTCCGCTTCGAGCCGCCCAGCACCTTGATGCACATGACACGACGGGCGCCGGAATTATCCGCGACGTCGAGGTTTGTTTGCATCTGAATCATGACTGGCCGCCTTCTTCTTTTCTAACGGGACAGGCTCGAAGCCCCTCCCCGGTCTGTCCAAAATTCGTTTGTTTACGCCTGGTCCGAAGACACGACGATCCAGCGCTTGTCCTTGGAAATCGGCTTCGATTCCTGGATGAACACCTGATCGCCGATCTTGTGGGCGTTGTTCTCGTCGTGCGCCTTGTACTTCTTGGTCATGCGCACGGTCTTCTTCATCACGGGATGCGTGAAGCGCCGTTCGACCTTGACGACGACCGTCTTCTCATTCTTGTCGCTGACGACGGTGCCCTGCAGAATGCGCTTTGGCATGGTTTTCGTCCTTAAGCCTTCTTGGCCGCGGACTTTTCCGCAGCGATGGTCTTGATGCGCGCTATGTCCCTGCGGACCTGCTTCACGCGCGCGGTCTTCTCGAGCTGACCGGTGGCCTTCTGGAAGCGCAGGTTGAACTGCTCCTTCTTCAGGCTGGCCAGGTCGTCGGTCAGCTGGTCCTGGGTCTTGGTCCGGATGTCTTCGGCTTTCATGATCGGCCCGTCCTTATTCTGCGATGCGCTGTACGAAGCGCGTCCTGACCGAGAGCTTCGCCGCGCCGAGGCGCAGCGCCTCGCGCGCCGTCTCTTCGCTGACGCCGTCGATCTCGAACATGATGCGGCCAGGCTTGACGCGCGCCGCCCAATAGTCGACGGCGCCCTTGCCTTTACCCATACGCACTTCGGTCGGCTTCGAGGTGACCGGCAGATCCGGGAACACCCGGATCCAGACGCGGCCGGCGCGCTTCATCTCGCGGGTGATCGCGCGGCGGGCCGCCTCGATCTCGCGCGCGGTGACGCGGTTCGGCTCAAGCGCCTTCAGCCCGAAACCGCCGAAATCCAGATTGGTGCCGCCCTTGGCGGTACCGTGGATGCGGCCCTTGAACTGCTTGCGGAACTTTGTGCGCTTTGGCTGCAGCATCGTTCTAACTCCAAATTCTCAAATGTCTCAGGCGTTTTCGCGACGGCGACCGCGCTCGCGCTCACCACCGGCGCTGCCGCCATGCGCATGATCGCCCTCGGTGGCCCGGCGTTCCGACGCCATCGGGTCGTGCTCGAGGATCTCGCCCTTGAACACCCAGACCTTGACGCCGCAGATGCCGTAAGCGGTGTTCGCCTCGGCCGTGCCGTAGTCGACATCGGCGCGCAGCGTATGCAGCGGCACGCGGCCTTCGCGGTACCATTCCATGCGCGCGATTTCGGCGCCGCCCAGACGACCCGAGCAGTTGATGCGGATGCCCTCGGCGCCGAGACGCATCGCCGACTGAACGGCGCGCTTCATGGCGCGGCGGAACGCGATGCGGCGCTCCAGCTGCTGGGCGATCGACTGCGCGATCAGCGTGGCGTCGATCTCCGGCTTGCGCACCTCGACGATGTTGAGGTGCGTCTCGGACTTCGTCATCTCCATCAGCTTCTTGCGAAGCTTCTCGATGTCGGCGCCCTTCTTGCCGATGATCAGGCCCGGACGCGCCGCGTGGATGGTGACGCGGCACTTCTTGTGCGGACGCTCGATCACGACCTTGGAGATGGCGGCCTGCTTGAGTTCCTTCTCAAGATACTTGCGGATCTTGATGTCCTCATGCAGCAGCTGGCCGTACTCGCCGGTGTTCGCGAACCAGCGCGAATCCCAGGTGCGGTTGATGCCGAGACGCAGCCCGATCGGATTGACTTTCTGGCCCATTATGCGGCCTCCCCTTTTTCCTCGACTTCACGAACGACGATCGTGAGGTGCGAGAACGGCTTTTCGATACGGCTGGCGCGGCCACGGCCACGAGCGTGGAACCGCTTCATGACGATCGACTTGCCGACATAGGCTTCCGCCACGATCAGCGCGTCGACGTCGAGGTCGTGGTTGTTTTCCGCGTTGGCGATCGCCGATTCCAGCGTCTTCTTGACCGTGCCGGAAATCCGCTTGGCCGAGAATTCGAGGTCGGAAAGCGCTGTCGCGACCTTCTTGCCGCGGATCAGCGCGGCAACCAGGTTCAGCTTCTGCGGGCTGATACGGATCGTGCGCAGAACGGCGCGCGCCTCGTTGTCAGCAAGCCTGCGCGGAGCTTTGGCCTTGCCCATGATTATTTCCTCTTCGCCTTCTTATCCGCGCCGTGACCGTAATAGGTCCGGGTCGGAGCGAATTCACCGAACTTGTGACCGACCATGTCCTCGTTCACGGAGACGGGAACATGCTTCTGGCCGTTGTAGACACCGAAGGTGAAGCCGACGAACTGCGGCAGGATGGTGGAGCGACGGCTCCACATCTTGATCACCTCATTGCGACCGCCTTCACGAACCTTGTCCACCTTCTTGAGAAGGTAGCCGTCGATGAAGGGGCCTTTCCAAATCGAACGAGTCACTTGGCGTTACCTCTTCTTAGCTCTTGCGCTGATGGCGCGAGCGCACGATGAACTTGTCGGTCGCCTTGTTGGACCGCGTCTTCTTGCCCTTGGTCGGCTTGCCCCAGGGCGAAACCGGATGACGGCCACCCGAGGTGCGGCCTTCGCCGCCGCCGTGCGGGTGATCGACCGGGTTCATGGCCACGCCGCGATTGTGCGGACGCTTGCCGCGCCACACGGTGCGGCCGGCTTTGCCGTCATTGATGTTGCCGTGGTCGGGGTTCGACACCGCGCCGACGGTCGCCATGCAGGAACCGTGCACGACGCGCTGCTCGCCCGAGTTGAGGCGCAGGATCGCCATGCCCTGGTCGCGGCCGACGAGCTGGGCGTAACCGCCCGCCGAACGGGCGACCTGGCCGCCCTTGCCCGGCTTCAGCTCGATGTTGTGGACGATCGTGCCGACCGGCATCGAGGCCAACGGCATCGCATTGCCCGGCTTCACGTCGACCGCTTCGCCTGCCACGATCTTGTCGCCGGCGGCAAGGCGCTGCGGGGCGATGATGTAGGACAGCTCGCCGTCGTCATACTTGATCAGCGCGATGAAGGCGGTGCGGTTCGGATCGTATTCGATCCGCTCCACCGTGCCGACGACGTCGAACTTGCGGCGCTTGAAGTCGATGATGCGGTACGAACGCTTGTGACCGCCGCCGATGAAGCGGGCGGTGATGCGGCCGTAATTGTTGCGGCCGCCCGACTTGGTCAGGCCTTCGGTCAGGCCCTTCACGGGCTTGCCCTTGTAGAGGCCCGAGCGGTCGACGATGACCAGCTGGCGGGTGCTCGGCGTTACCGGGTTGAATTTCTTGAGTGCCATTGTCCTGTCCTCGCGGCCTTGCTCAGAGACCCGTCGCGACGTCGATCGACTGGCCGTCGGCCAGCGTCACAACCGCCTTCTTGACGTCGCCCTGGCGGCCGATCGTGCCGCGGAAGCGCTTGATCTTGCCCTTGCGGACAAGCGTGTTCACGGCCGTAACCTTGACCCCGAAGAGGGCTTCGACGGCGGCCTTGATTTCCGGCTTCGACGCCTTCTTGGCGACGTTGAAGACGACCTGGTTCTGCTCGGAAGCCATGGTCGACTTTTCGGTGATCGCCGGCGAGACGATCACGTCGTAGTGACGAAGGTCGGTCATTTGAAGCGCTCCTCGAGAGCCTCGACGGCGGCCTTGGAAAGGACCAGCGTGCCGCGGCGCAGAATGTCGTAGACGTTGATGCCCTGGATGGGCAGCACGTCGATGTTCGGAATGTTGGTCGCCGCCAGCTTGAAGTTCTGGTCGAGCTCGGCGCCGCCGATGACGAGCGCGTTGGTCAGGCCAAGCGTCTCGAAATTCGCGACCAGCGCCTTGGTCTTGGCCTCGGTCAGCTTCAGCTCGTCAACGATGATAATCGACGCGCTCTTGGCCTTCGCCGACAGAGCATGCTTGAGGCCGAGCGCGCGCACCTTCTTCGGCAGGTCGTGCTCGTGGCTGCGCACGACCGGGCCGTGCGCCTTGCCGCCGCCGCGGAACTGCGGGGCGCGAGCCGAATGGTGGCGGGCGCGGCCCGTACCCTTCTGCTTGTACATCTTGGCGCCGGTGCGCGCGATCTCGGCGCGGCCCTTGGCCTTGTGCGTGCCCTGCTGCTTCTTGGCCAGCTGCCAGCGCACGACGCGCTGCAGGATGTCCTCGCGCGGATCAAGGCCGAAAATCTCCTCGGAGAGTTTCACCTTGCCGGCGTCCTTGCCGCCCAGCGTTGTGATTTTGAGGTCCATTATTCCGCTCCCTCGGTAGCCGGGGCTTCATTCTTGGCGGCGCCAGCGCGGATCGCGGCAGGCTTCGGCGCATTGGCCGGCAGCGCGACCTTGGCCGCGTCGCGGACCAGGATCCAGGCGCCCTTGACGCCGGGAACCGCGCCGCGGATCAGGATCAGGCCGCGGTCGGCGTCGGTCGAGACGACCTCGACGTTCTGCGTGGTGACGCGAACGTCACCCATGTGGCCGGCCATCTTCTTGCCCTTGAACACCTTGCCGGGGTCCTGGCGCTGGCCGGTCGAGCCGTGCGTGCGGTGCGAGACCGAGTTACCGTGCGTGGCGCGGCCACCACCCATGTTGTGCCGCTTGATCACGCCCTGGAAACCCTTGCCGGTCGAGGTGCCGGTGACGTCGACCTTCTGGCCGGCGACGAAGTGCTCGACGGTGATCTCGGCGCCAACGTCGATCATGTTGTCGGCGGAGACGCGGAATTCGGCGAGCTTCGCCTTCGGCTCGACGGAAGCGGCGGCGAAATGGCCGCGCATCGCCTTCGACGTGTTCTTTACCTTGGCAAGGCCAACGCCGAGCTGGACGGCGGTGTAGCCGTTCTTCTCCTGCGTGCGCTGCGCCACGACCTGGCAATTCTCCATCTGGAGAACGGTGACGGGAACATGTTCCCCGGCATCGTTATAGATGCGGGTCATTCCCACCTTCTTTGCAATCACACCTGAACGCATCGGTTCAATTCCTTTAGAGTTCCCTGTCGGGGCTGTCGCCCCTCCACGCCTCTTGTTCCTTCAGAGTTCCGGGTCGCCCCGCGCCTCTTGTTCCTTAGAGCTTGATCTCGACGTCGACACCGGCGGCGAGGTCGAGCTTCATCAAAGCATCGACCGTCTGCGGGGTCGGATCGACGATATCGAGCAGACGCTTGTGCGTGCGCATCTCGAACTGCTCGCGGCTCTTCTTGTCGACGTGAGGCGACCGGTTGACCGTGAACTTTTCGATCCGCGTCGGCAGCGGAATGGGGCCGCGGACGTTGGCGCCGGTGCGC
>NZ_RZOT01000117.1:0-12342 GCF_003999085.1 Mesorhizobium sp. M4A.F.Ca.ET.090.04.2.1 | reverse complement strand
ATGCGGAACTTCCGCCTTTCCCTAGCTAGGATACGAAGGCCCGACGACCAGAGGAGCACGCTATGCGACGTGAACAACTTGCCGAACTTTACCGAGGCTACATCGCGTGTCTCAACGCCCAGGACTGGGCCAATCTAGGCCGGTTCGTCGGCGAGGCGGTGCAGTACAATGGCGAAACGGTGGGACTGTCGGGCTATCGCCGCATGCTCGAAGGCGATTTCCAGGCCATTCCCGATCTCCGTTTCAGCATCGAACTCCTGGTTTGCGAGCCGCCGCGCGTGGCTGCCCGCCTGCATTTCGACTGCACCCCCAAAGGCAGGTTGTTCGGATTGCCCGTGAACGGCAAGCGGGTCAGCTTCGCCGAGAACGTGTTCTACGAATTTCGCGATGCGCACATATGCGAGGTCTGGTCGGTCATCGACAAGGCCGAGATCGCGGCTCAGCTTTAATGCGATCCGTCAGGCGTCTTCCCGCGTGACGGCGCGGAAGCGCAGCAATCCATGATGGACCGCAAGGTCCTCGTCGTAGCGAGCCTCGGCGAACTCCAGCGACAGGCGTGTTTGCCCGCGCGGACCGATGGACAGCGCCGCTCCCGCAAGGCGCGCCTCGATGCGGTTCATGATGAGGCGCGTTTCAGCCTCGCCTTGGGCCTTCGACCAGACATGCAGCGTGACAAGCTGATCGGCGTCGTTGTCGGCGCCGGTGTCCTGGTTGAAGGCGCTGGTGTGGCCGCATGTCACATAGGGGAAGGCAGCGTTCTCGGTTGCCCGCTCGAGCAGGCCGGCGCCGCCCAGCAGCGCCGTCAGCTTCGCGTCACTCTTCAATCTCTGGAACAAGGCCTGCAGCAAATCGTCGGGCGCCGTCATCGTCGTCTCCGCTCGCCAGTCACGCCTTGGACAATCTACTCTTCAATCTCTGGAACAAGGCCTGCAGCAAATCGTCGGGCGCCGTCATCGTCGTCTCCGCTCGCCAGTCACGCCTTGGACAATCCCTTGCGCCGCCAACAGTCTTCACATGCAGCGTAGCCGCGTCGCAAGACCCGCGCCAGACTGCATGATACTTCCTGTCCGGATGATGAATGATCTCCGTCAAGACACCGGCGCAGCGCCGCCCTCCTCGGTGCGTCGGGCGATGAACTCGTCGAGCACGCTGGCCGTGGCGGCGGCCGAAGCCGGCGGCTGGAAGTCGGCGAGCAGCCGCTTCCAGATGCCGGTAGCGCGCTCGGTGGCGCTCTTCGAACCGGCCTGCGTCCAGTTGCCGAAGTTCGACCAGTCGGCGACCAGCGGCTCGTAGAAGGCGGTGCGGTAGCGCGCCATGGTGTGACCGGCGGAGAAGAAATGGCCGCCCGGTTGCACCTCCGCGATGGCCTCGAAGCCGATGGAATCCTCGTCGCCGGGTGTCCTCGCGCAAAGTTCGGCGACTGTCTGCAGCGCCTCGATGTCGGTGATCAGCTTCTCGTAGGAGACGCTCAGCCCCCCTTCCAGCCAGCCGGCGGCGTGGATGCAGACCGTGGCGCCGGCCAGCACCGAGCCCCACAGCGCGAATTGCGTCTCGTGCGCGGCCTGCGCGTCGGAAATATTGGCGGCGCTGCCGCCGCCGGAGCGCCAGGGCAGGCCGGTGAAGCGGGCGAGCTGGCCGGCGCCGAGCGTCGCCTTGACGTGCTCGGGCGTGCCGAAGGCCGGCGCGCCCGACTTCATGTCGACATTGGAGGAGAAGGAGCCGTAGACGACCGGCGCCCCGGGTCGCACGATCTGCGCCAGCGTCAGCCCGGCCAGCGCCTCGGCATGCTGCAGCGTCAGCGCGCCGGCGACCGTGATCGGCGCCATGGCGCCAGCCAGGCAGAAGGGCGTGATGATCGAGACCTGGCCGGCCCTGGCGAAATCGATGATGCCTTGCGCCATCGGGATGTCGAGCTGGCGTGGCGAATTGGTGTTGATGACGGTGTAGCAATGAGCGCCGGCGCGGAACTCGTCCTCGGAGAGGCCGCGCGCCAGGCGGACCATCTCGAAACTGTCGTCGACCTGCGGAGTGCCGCGCGCGAAGACGAACGGGAACTTGTCGGAAAGCGTCAGCTGCGCCCGGTTGACGGCATAGTGACGGAAGCGGTTGTCGACATCCTGCGGCTCGATCGAGGGACAAAGCATGTGCAGCACGTCGAAATGCTGGATGAGCTTGGTCAGTTCCTCGTAGGCGGCCAACGTGCCCGGCCGCCGGCCGCGTTCGAGATCGGTGACGTTGGGCGCGCCGGCCCCGGCGAGGAAGGTCATCGAGCCCAGTTCAAGCATCAGATCGCGATCGCGCGCGCCGCCATGGGCCCGGATCGAGCGCGGCGCCGAGGCCAGTGCCGCCTCGACCATATCGCGGCCGATGCGCACCATCTGGCTGTCTTCGTCGACCAGCGCGCCAGCGCCGGCCAAGACATGCCGCGCCTCCGGCAGCAGCACCTTGATGCCGAGTTCCTCCAGCACGCGCAGCGCCGTGTCGTGGATCGCCGCGACCTGGTCTTCGGAGAAGATCGGCTGCGGCAGGAACGGGTTCTTGAGCGACCGGTAGTTTGGCCGGCGGCTTGACTCGCTGCCCGCCTCGCTGGTGCGTCCACGCCGGCGTTCGCGCCTCAGATCGCGGGCGACATCTTCAACCATGCCAGATCCTCCTTGGAACAGGATGACTTTTCTTCGAAGCGTCATCCCGTTCCATCTTATCCTCTTGTTTGAGCATGATCTTTTCCGAAAACCGGTTCCCACTTTTCGGGATCATCCTCTATTGCCGCATCGCTTTGCCGTCGGGGTCGTGGGGTGAGGCGGGGATGACGCGCGCCGGCCGTTCGACGCCGACAATGTGCACCGAAAGCTCCGTCCCCTCCCCGGCGAAATCGTCGTCCACCAACGCCAGCGCGACGCTCTTGCCAACCGTGTAGCCATAGCCGCCGGAGGTGACGAAGCCGACGCGCCGACCCTTGTGCCAGACCGGCTCGAAGCTGAAGCACCGAGGCGCCGACGACATCTCCTCCAATGACAACCGCGCGATAATGCGACTTCACGAGCCTCTCCCCTCTCGTTGGAAGCCGTTACCATATATCTACTGTACATATGTGTCTAGACACTTATGTCCAGAGCTTGCGCGCGGTGATCCGGCGTGCCACTTGTGTGTCTATGATCATGATTTCGCCGCAAGACGAGCCGGCGCCCGGCAACATCAAGGTAACGCGCTCGGACTGGATCAACCTCGCGCTGCAGACGCTCATCTCCGACGGCATCGAGAGCGTGCGCGTGCTGCCGCTCGGCCAGAAGCTCGGCGTGTCGCGGTCGAGCTTCTACTGGTATTTCGAAAGCCGCCAGGATCTGCTCGACCAGTTGCTGAAGCATTGGCATGAGACCAATACCAAGGCGATCGTCGAGCGCGCCCAGCGCCCTGCCGCAACCATCATCATGGGCGTGCTCAACGTGTTCGAATGCTGGGCCGACGAGCGCATGTTCGACCCGAGGCTCGACTTTGCCGTACGTGAATGGGCCAGGCGCTCGGACGATGTGCGGCGCATGATCGACCAGGCCGACGACGATCGCCTCACCGCTATCCGCGACATGTACCAAAGACACGGCTTTGACGCGGAGAATGCCTTCATCCGGGCGCGCGTGCTTTACTATATGCAGATCGGCTACTACGTCCTCGACCTCAAGGAACCGGTCGAGGCCAGGGTCAGCCATCTCGCGGCCTATCTTCGCGCCTTCACCGGCCAGGAGCCGAGCGACGCCGATGTGGCGCATTTCATGCGCTTCATCGCGGCGCGGTGATATCGCTCGAGCACCCGGAATCAACCTTAGCGATCAACAAAGCTTGTGTGTGGCTTCGCTACCCTTGTGAGCGGTGATAAAATGGTCGAATAGTCAGGCAGGGAGCCACCCTCGAAACTGCCCATGCCGTTTTGGGGAAGTTGGCTGGGGCGGAATTCTGGAATGGCAAGTCCTTTGAGACCACGCAAGAGAAGAGGCCGCATTGCCTCGGCGTTGCTTGCCGTCGACGCGTGGCTCGATTCCTCGCTCTACGAAATCGGCTTCAAGGCAGGCCAGTTCTGGGAAGCGGCGACCATCTTTTTCCGACGCTTCCGCGTCAAGGGCTGGCGGCGCGGCATCATCGAGGTGCTCAGCGAAGGCTTCACTATGGGCGCTGGCGGCATCGTCGTGCTGCTTGCGCTGGCGATGCCTGCCTTCGAGATCACAGCGGGCGACTGGCGCGCGCAGGGCGACTTCGCCGTCACATTCCTCGACCGCTACGGCAACGAGATCGGCCAGCGCGGCATCATCCAGCGCGACTCGGTGCCGGTC
This sequence comes from Mesorhizobium sp. M4A.F.Ca.ET.090.04.2.1, assembly GCF_003999085.1. NCBI lineage: Bacteria > Pseudomonadati > Pseudomonadota > Alphaproteobacteria > Hyphomicrobiales > Phyllobacteriaceae > Mesorhizobium > Mesorhizobium sp. M4A.F.Ca.ET.090.04.2.1. The sequence continues at coordinate 8,020 of NZ_RZOT01000117.1, read as the reverse complement.
GACGAAATGCCCGACCATGTCATCAAGGCGGTGCTGGCGACCGAGGACCGGCGCTTCTTCGACCATTACGGTATCGACGTGCTCGGCCTGTCGCGCGCCATCTTCGAGAACGTCCGCGCCAACTCGGTCGTGCAGGGCGGCTCCAGCATCACCCAACAGCTGGCCAAGAACCTGTTCCTGACCAATGAGCGCACCTTCGAGCGCAAGATCAAGGAAGCTTTTCTCTCGTTGTGGCTGGAAGCCAACCTATCGAAGAAGGAGATCCTGCAGCTTTATCTCGACCGCGCCTATATGGGCGGCGGCACATTCGGCATCGAGGCGGCGGCGGATTTCTATTTCGGCAAAAGCGTCAAGGACCTGAACCTCGCCGAGGCGGCAATGCTGGCCGGCCTGTTCAAGGCGCCGACCAAATACGCCCCGCACATCAACCTGCCGGCCGCCCGCGCGCGCGCCAATGTGGTGCTGTCCAACCTCGTCGATTCCGGCTTCATGACCGAAGGCCAGGTGCTGCAGGCGAGGCTGCATCCGGCCGACGTCGTCGACCGCGGCGAGCAGAAGAGCCCGGACTACTTCCTCGACTGGGCCTTCGACGAGGTCAAGAAGATCGCCAAGCCCGGCCAGCACTCACTGGTCGCCCACACCACTTTCGATGCCAACATCCAGAAGGCGGCTGAGGAGTCCGTCGAATTCCACCTGCGCCAGTTCGGCAAGGAATACAACGTCACCGAAGGCGCGGTGGTGGTGATCGAGACCAACGGAGCGGTGCGCGCCATCGTCGGCGGCCGCGACTACGGCGCCAGCCAGTTCAACCGCGCCACCAGGGCGCTGCGCCAGACCGGCTCCTCGTTCAAGCCCTACGTCTACGCCACAGCCATGGAGCACGGCTTCACGCCTGACTCGGTGGTTTCCGGCGGCCCCGTTAGCTGGGGCAACTGGTCGCCGCACAACTACAGCGGCGGATCGGCCGGCAATGTCACCCTGATCACGGCCATCGCCAAGTCGATCAACACTGTGCCGGTGCGGCTCGCCAAGGACCATCTCGGCATCGGTCCGATCAAGGCGATGGCCGAGGCGATGGGCGTCGAGTCGCCGCTGGAAGGGCACAAGACCATGGTGCTCGGCACCTCGCTCATGACGGTGATGGACCAGGCGACGGGCTACAGCGTGTTCGCGCAGAACGGCTTCGTCGGCTCGCGGCACGGAATCACCCAGCTCGTCACCCGCACCGGCGATGTGGTCTACGACTGGGCCAAGGACGCGTCGCCGCCGCGTCGGGTGCTGTCGGAGCAGGCGCTGAAATACATGAACACCATGCTGGCGGCGGTGCCGGTGATAGGGACGGCGCGGCGCGCCCAGCTTCCCAACATCGTCGTCGCCGGCAAGACGGGCACGACGCAATCCTACCGCGACGCCTGGTTCGTCGGCTTCACCGGCAATTACACGGCCGCCGTCTGGCTGGGCAATGACGACTTCACGCCCACCAACAAGATGACCGGCGGTTCGCTGCCGGCGATGGTCTGGCAGCGGCTGATGGTCTACGCGCACCAGAATATCGACCTGAAGCCGATCCCCGGCCTCGATCACCCGTTCGTCGATCCGGAAGTCGCGGCCAAGGCCGAGGAGGCCGCCCAGAAGAATGCCGAGGAGGCCGCAGCGCAGGCCCAGGCCGAGCGGCCGCCGGTGCTCTCCGGCCAGACCACACAGACGCTGCGCGAGATGACCAAGGCGTTCCAGACAGCCCCTGTGCTCGACGCGCCCAAGGCGCCGGAGACGCTGTCGGCGCTCTGAGCGTCCCATTCAGCGTCCGCCTATCCACCGGCGCGACTTGCCACGAGGCCCCTGCCCGCGATATCCCCGAGCGGCAAGTTCTCCTGTTTTGGCTGTTCATGCTCAAGACCGCCTTCCTGACGCTACTTTCGCTTGCCATTGCCGTCGGCGTCGGCGGCGGCAGCGTCTGGTATGCGCTGCAGGCGCAGGACGGCGTCGGCGCGATCAGGATCGGCCAGTGGACGGCCTTTCCCGAGATCGGCACACAAGGCGCCGACCCTTATTCGAAAGCGCGCGTGGCGCGCGAGGGCGTGCTGGCGCTCGGCAAGGCCGAGGGGCTGTCCTTCATCGCCGAGCGCGACGCCGGCGGCGAACCCCTGAAGCGCGAATGCGCCTATACGATCGAAGGCGGATTCCCCACCGCCCGCTTCTGGACGCTTTATGCCGCCGATCGGTCGCTCGGCGTGGTCGACACAGGCAAGGCGAGGCTGGCCGCGCTCCAGTCCTACCAGGTGCTGCGCCAGCCTGATAATTCGGTGGCCATCGCCGTCGGCAACCGCCCCGCTCCCGGCAACTGGCTGCTGACCGACGGCTTCGGCAAGATGTATTTCGTGCTCACCTTCTACGACACCCCGATCGCCAGCAGCACCGGCCTTTCCGACGTGACGCTGCCCGGCATCGTGAAAGTGGGCTGCAATGCGTAGGCTCTTCCACGCCATGCTGCTCGGCCTGATCGGCGCCGGGATCGTCCACATCATCGTTTTGATGCTGGTGCCGGAATTTTCCGAGCGCGATGCCTGGTCGCGGCTGGCGATGGCCTCGGACCTCTACAGGATGACCAGGCTCGACGCCGAGGCCGGCGGCGCGCCGGTGGTGAAATCGGTCGATCCGCTATTCTACGCGGCGGCATGCCGCTTCGACCTCGCCGAAGGCATGGTGCGCATCAAGGCACCGGGCCACGTGCCGTTCTGGTCGGTGTCGGTCTATGACCGCAACGGCCACAATTTCTATTCCTTCAACGACCACACCGCGACCGGCGGCGTGCTCGACACAGTGGTGCTGACGCCGGCGCAGATGATTGATGTGCGCCGGGAACTTCCGGAGGAACTGCAGGGTGCGATCTTCGTTGAGGCGCCGATCGAGGAAGGCATCTTCGTCATCCGTGCCTTCGTGCCGGACGACAGCTGGAAACCGATCGTGTCACGGTTCCTGGAGCAGAGTTCCTGCGAGTTGCAGGATTACTGACCAGGCAGCGCACGCGGATTCTAACTTTTGGAAGGTCCTTGGCGCGCCCGAACGGACGCGCGGCGCTCTATCTTTTTGTTGGCACAATTCGGAACGGAAAACCGTTTCACACTTTTCCTGGAATTGTTCTAGTGATGCGGAACAGGCGTCCGCGGCGGCTCGTCCGGATCGGCCGGACGCGACTGGCCGGTCAGCGGCGGCTGCTCATAGCGGACGCCGGGGAAGATGATCACCGCCGCCGGTGTGCCGGTGTCCCGAACTGCTCGATTTACGGGTGCCGGTCGCGGCACGAAAGACAGTACCATGCCCATGGTTCGCGTATTCCTCTCGGTTGCCCCGGAGCACAACGCAACGCCTCCAAATATGATTAAGGCGGGCAGAGGGTTAACGGAGCGCTAACGGATCGCCGCTAATTTGAACTTTGTTTCTGATGCACGCGAAACCGGCACGGTTCGGTCGAGCGTCGCCAGGGTTGTGTCGAGTGTCGGGCGTATCTTCCGTGTCATCTTCGGATTTCAGGCAAATCGCTGTTCGGACAGAGGCGGGAAAGGCCGAAAAGCTGTTCCGCGCCTCGGTGTCTGCCTTCTGCTCGCTCACCCGTCCCTCGCGCCGCGAGATCAGCCAGCTCGAGGACCTGACGCTGCCGCTGTTCGACGAGGTGTCGGTCGAATCGCGTCGCTACGTCGCCGCCGCGCTGTCCGAATGCGAATACGCGCCCCCCGCCCTGGTGCGGCGGCTGGCGGAAGAGCCGGTCGACATCGCGGCGCCGCTGCTCACCCGCTCGCGGGCGCTTAGCGACATCGACCTTATCGCGCTGATCGGCCGCCACGGCCTGCCGCATGCTCGCGCCATCGCCCGCCGCAAAGCTTTGAACCCGACCATCGCGGACCTGATCAAGGCGCTGGCAAAGCCGACGCTGGTCAGGCTGCGGCCGCCGCAGCCCATCGTCCAGGCATTGCCCGCGAAGGCCGACCCGGCACCCGTCGGGGCAGAAGCACCGATAGTCAAGGACGAACCCGCCCTTCCCGCTAGCGCGGACATGCGTGAGACGCCCGGCATTGCCGCCGCAAATGCCAGGCGCCGGCTGCGCGCGATGATGCGCCCCGAAGCGGGAACCGAGAGCGTCAATCCGTTTATCGCCCCGTCGACCTACACCAAGTTGCGTGAGACGGCGCTGACCGGCAACGCCGCCTTCTTCCAGACCGCGCTGGCGGACGCGCTCGATATCGATTTCCAGACGGCGCGGGCGCTGACCGAACAGGCAGGCTATGCTGCGTTGCTTGCCGCGTTGCGCTCGCTCGACCTCAACGAGGACCGGGCCTTCCTGATCGCCGTCGCCGTCTATCCCAGAGAGTTTCCGCACCCGCAGGCGATCCGCCTGTTCCTCGACCGCTACCGCCTGCTGCACCGCGACGCCGCACTCGACAAGGTGCGCGCCTGGAAGGTTGAGACCCTGTCGCGGGCGATCCGCGGCAATGCGGGCGAGGTGGCGAATGCCGAGGAACACCGAGCCTCGAACAGCGACGACTCCGCCGCAAACCTCAAGGCGTCATGAGTCCGTCTTGACGGACAAAAGGTCCTCGACCGGAACGGCGCCGGCCTCGATCTCGACCACCCAGATGTCGGGATCGAATTTCTTCTCGCGCTCCAGCCTGGCATCGAACGGTGCGGCATCGTCGCCGGTACCAAGCAGGCTGAAGAAGCGCTCGTCAGGCTTGGCCGAATCGTAGCTGGTCTGCGGCGCCGGCCCGAACAGAGCGACCTCGCCCAGCCGGCCGCGCGACAGCACGAAGACCGCGCCCGCCTCGGCCGCGCCGCGCTTCGCCACCGCGGCAAAACCGCCGGCGGCGAACACTCGGCGCAACAGGGCCGACACCCACAGATCGGTGGTCACGCGCATGGCAAGGCTCCGGACGGCATGCGCGGCTCCTTACAGCATCGGCCCGTGATTGCGCCAGCTGTCGCCCGACGCTCAGTTGGTGAGGCCGATCTCGCGCATCTTGACGTACACGATCTCATCGGGCTCGCCGGTTTCAGGCAAGCCGAACAACGACTGGAACTCCTTGATCGCCGCCTTGGTGCGGGCGCCGACGACGCCGTCGAGCTGCATGTCGTTATTGCCGAAGGCCTTCAACCCGGCCTGGATCTTAACGATGCGGGCGTCGGGCGCCTCGGCGGACACGTTGGCCGGCGCCGAGACTGGAATCGGTGCCGCCAAAGGCGCCGCTGCCGGAGTTGTGGCCCTGTCCACGGGCCTCGGCACGGGATGCGGAATGGCCGCCGTCGTCTGCTTGGCGCCGAGCTGGTCGAGCAGCATGGCGTCGATCTCGCCGGTGGCCGGCAGGCCGACCTTCTGCTGATAGGCCTGGATGGCCTTGCGGGTGTTGGGGCCGGAAATGCCGTCGACTGTCCCGGAATAGAAATCGAGATCTTTCAAAATGCCTTGGACCTGTTCGACGGTCGGATCGCTCTTGACCGGCGCAGGCCGCACGATGTTGATGGTGGTCTCGGGCTCTTCCGCACCAGCACGCGGAAAATCCTCGATGCTCCTGGTGGCGAAGAACGCGCCGGCGTGCGGGAAAGGCTGGTACCAGAGCGCGTTGGCCGAGACATAAAATAGCGTCACCAGGAAGGCGGTCGAACCGCCGACCAGCACCGGATTGCGCGAGATCATGCCGCCGAGTGCAATCGCGCCCTCCTCGAAGGCGCTGCTCTGGCGCTTGACCGCCCTAGGCTGTTTTGCGGAGCGAGCCATTCCTGTCCCCTTTCGCATGCCCCTTGGTCTTCAGCGCGGGTATCGCCAACACCCCATCGCTCTTGTCCGAACGACCTCTCGGTCCGTTCACCGGCAGGCTGATCGTCACCGTGGTGCCCTCACCCGGCATGCTCTCGATCGACATGGTGCCGTCATGCAGTGCCACAAGGCCCTTGACCAGCGACAGGCCGAGCCCGGTTCCCTCGAAGCGGCGCGTATAGTCGTTCTGGATCTGCATGAAGGGCTTGCCGAGATTGACGAAATCCTCCTCGGCGATGCCGATGCCGGTATCGCTGACCCAGAAATGCAGCCGCGAGCCGACCCGCTTGGCGCCCACCACGACCTTGCCGCCATCAGGTGTGAACTTGATGGCGTTGGAGACGAGGTTGATCAGTATCTGCTGAACGGCGCGGCGGTCGGCGTTGATCTCGCCCGCATCCGGCGCGATTTGCGCGGCAAGCCTGATATTCTTGGCCTCGGCCTGCAGCCGCATCATCGACTGGCACATATCGACCGCTTCAGCGAAGCGGAACGGCTCGGGCTCGGTCGCGTAGGCGCCGGCCTCGATCCGGGAAACGTCGAGGATCGAGGTGACGACGTTGAGGAGATGCTGGCCGGAGTCCCTCACCAGGCCGACATATTCCTTCTGGCGCGGATCGCCGAAGGGACCGAACATCTCATGCAGCAGCATGTCGGAGAAGCCGATGATGGCGTTGAGTGGCGTGCGAAGCTCGTGGCTGACCACGGCCAGGAAACGTCCTTTCGTCACCTCGGCCGCGGCCGCGGTCTCGTTAGCGGCGGCGAGCTTTTCGCGCAGGGCCGCGACATCGTCGTTTTCGCTGAGCAGGAGCATAAAGGTGTCCCGCTGCTCGCCCCGCATTAGCTGAAGACGAAACGGCCGGAAATTGTCGGCGGCGCCTGACCCATCGCGCGGCAGCCGGATGCGCAGGTCGACCCGGCGCATTGCGGCACCGTCGCGCATATCGGCGAGCGCGGAGAGATAGTCGACACGATCGGCGAGGTGGACGCGCTCGAACAGGCCGGTACCGAGAAGAAGCTCCGGCTGAAGTTTCAGGATGGCGCGCGCCTTGGCTGAAGCGTCCAGTACCTCGCCCTGCCGGCCCAACTGCAGCACGACGGCATCGATGATGTCCTCAAGCCGGTCGCGGGCGAGCGACACCGGCTGGGTGTTGCCAGGATCACGGAGCGAATTCAGACGCGGGACCAGGGTCAACGCCCAGGCCAGCGGCAACAGCCAGTGCCAGGCGGCGATCCCGGCCGAGCCGAGCGGCAACAGCGGGCCGGCGAAAAGCTGCAGCAGGACGGCGCCGAGCGCGGACAGCGCGCCCCACAGGGCGGCGCGTCGCGAGCCGCCGATCCACCAGGCTTCGAACGGGAGCGTAAGCGCAAGCAGCGCGACCGGCGAGGCAAGACCGCCGGCGGCGAAGATCGCGCCTGCAAGAGCAAGGCCGCCGAACAAGAGCGCCGCACGGCCGACGAGCGCCATCCGGCCGGATGCCGCAACCAGCAGCGCGGCGAACCAGCAAAGGCCGAAGGCGGCGAAGATCGCGGTCACCGTCACGGCGGCGCCAAGGCTCGAGGTGACCAGCGTCACCGCGGCGCCGGCGGCAAGGAAGGGGGCTGCCAGCATGACGCCGATGAAGCGGCGCTGGCGCAGGCGCTCGCCCACGCCCGTTATGGTCGGATGGACCATACGTTCGCAGCCGGCAGCCATCGCGCCAGGCAATTCAGCGTATCTGGCCGTAATCGAACTCAACGCACTCGCACCCGGTCGTGAACTGCCCTGCTTTTCGCAGGTCGCTTTTGCTTGCCCTGAGACTCGCATCCAGCGTTTAAGGAATGGATAAGGCTGACCCGGTCGACGCCCGGCCCACGGCAAATATTGAGACGCCGGCGCGGGAAAGCCCGGCGATCTCGCGCCATGGTAAACGGAGGGTTAGCCCCTGCAGGGGGAGGCGAGGTGCGCCAAACTTGACGACGACCGCATTTGATTTTCAAATCACCATTAAAAAACAAATAGTTATATGGTTATTGTAAAGTTAATGCAATCGATGAGATTTAAATGAAATCGATTGCAAAACCAATCCTTTCGAATTCGTTTAAAATTTGAGGTAAATTCCCTGCTTCCACGCAAGCCGTCCTTTGTGCGTGTGTGCCACGATCCAGCCCATAAAAGAGGTCATGCCGAAAGATGCATGATCCGGTCACGGACGAGAGGGCGTTGAGATGGGC
>NZ_RZOT01000116.1:0-12373 GCF_003999085.1 Mesorhizobium sp. M4A.F.Ca.ET.090.04.2.1 | reverse complement strand
CACTGGAGGGTCTTCGCTTACCTGCCCGCTTGTGGCCGATGTATCGGATGGCAAAATCGACTTCTTTCCACGACCGCTTCGGCACGCAACGCCGTAAGATCTTGTTCGACCGGGAGGCACTCGCGAGACTTGCGAGGTGCCCGGAATGGAATGCATGGCACCCCAACCATTTGGCCGAGGCTCCCGCGCTTGGGAAGGTCAAAATTCCATGGCAATTGCACATTCCAGTGCAAAAAAAGGACGGTGGATCATGCGGTGAAAGAGCTTGACTCGCCGGCGATCTGCTAACAGATTCGTGCGTGTCGTTATGCGGGACGTTTACAGGAAACAGACAAAGAGCTTTTTGCTATCCATTTGAAGTTGAGGGGATTTATCAAGGTGAGCAAAGCATCGATTGCTCCTGGATTTTCGCTCAACGAAGCTCGAATCGGAACGGTCGAGGGTGGAGAGCTGGGGCTCCTGGTCTGGAAATTCGACCAACTGGTTGCAGTCCTGACTCGGATCGACGAGGAAGCCTACTCCACGAAGGGCAAATGGTTCCTCGAGACAGGGTTCGGGTTGCTGAGCGGGCAGCACAAGAATTTCGATACGATTGAGGACGCCGTGAGTTGGGTAGGCAGATATACCTTCCCCGACTCTGCCCACTCTGATTGATCGGCGGATCCACGGGCGGCTGTTAATCCAAATCCCGGTTGGCTTTCGGAAAGGAAGCCGGTCGCTTCCTTTCTTGCGGTCGAACCCGCGCCGAAGCGAGGCTGGCACCTCCGATGCCATTCACCGCAACGGAGGTCCCGCGAAACTTACTTGGGATCACTTTCAGCGAGTGTTCGTTCCGCAAATGAGATCCTTGACCTTGCAGGCGACCTCGGTGCGGTTGGCCGCCTTCAGCTTCTTCATGATATTTCGGATGTGGACCTTCACGGTGCTTTCGCGCAGGTTCAGCTCGTAGGCGATGATCTTGTTCGCCTTGCCGTGCAGGAGCGCTTGCGCGACCTCGGCCTGCCTGAGCGTGAACAATCCCGCCAAGGGTTGCCTGTCGCAACTGCCTGGATCTATCAGATGCCGCATTGATAGGACGCTGCTCGCCGGGACGAAGATACCTCCAACTGCCGCGAGGTTGATTGCCTCGACGCAGACGTCGATCCCTACCGAAGTCGGAATGTAGCCGCGTGCGCCGCATTCGAGAGCCGTCAGTATCTGTGCAAGGTCTTCGTTGTCGGCCAGGATAACGACGGGGATTGATTTGAACTCGGATGATATATGCCTGATCTCGTCTGCCACGCCATGATCGGTCGCCTTCCGGCCGCCAAGATTGAAGAGTATGGCGACAAGGGGAGGGAACGAACTCTTCTTCACGCGCCATTGATCGATCGAACCCATTGCGGCGACCACCATGCCGAGTTCGTGGTCAACGAGCGCCGATGCGAGACATTCGCGGTCCAAAGCTCTACCATCTAGGATAAGGAGGCATTCCTTACGATGGACATTTTCGGTTCCGCTTGATCGAACTCCTGATTGATTGGCCGAGGTGTAATTGTGCAGTCCTGTTACGCCACCCATACTACCCACCCTTTCCCAACACTGGCAGCCTTGCGGCCTACATAACTCCTTGTGAAAGTTGGAGACTTGATTGCAGCAGCTAGGCGCCTTCCTCGCTTCCCCACAGCGAGAACGGCTCGGGCAGTTTATAGCCTATTTATGAGCGGTCTCTAACATAAGTTAATTTTCGGTAAATTTCGCGTCCGGAAAGCCGTCGCCCGGCACCGGACACCGGAGGGCAACTTCTACCTGAGGTACTCCTTGTCGAATCCGGCCGTCTCGACCAGCTTCTTGCGATTGATCACCTCTACGTGGCCTGCCTTGAAAGAGACGAGATCGGCCTTGCGAAGTTCCCTCAACGTCCGGTTGACGTGGACGGTGGTCATTCCGAGGATGTCCGCCAGTTCGTGCTGGGCAAGGGGACACTCATATCTTCCATGGTCCGACAGGCCAACTTTCGAGAGCCTCTCCTCCAACTCGAGCAGGAAATGGGCGGTGCGGCTCATCGCGTTCCGTCGTCCGACATTCACGAGATGTTCGGCAAGGATGGCGTTCAGCCGGGCCAGGGCGCAGGCGATCTTGTTCCCGAAGCGACCTTCAGACAGGGCGGCATCGACCAATGCTTTCCTGGAAATTTCATAGACAGCTAGTTCGGTTATGGACGCCAATGACGCGAAACGGGGTCCGTCCACGAAGTGGAAACCGACAATGTCCCCCCAGAGAGGAGTGTCGATGATCTGCCGCTCTCCATCCAGCAGTTCGCGGTAAAGGATGGCCCAACCTGATTTTAGGATGAATACCGTGTCGTCGGTGTCATCCTGGCGGCATATCACCGAATGGGGTTTGTAGATTTTCGCGGAAACACCGAAGGAATCGTTGTTTCCCCAGCCGTTCTTCGACAACGTCCCCCCTACGGGATGCGAGCGCATGAACTGCAACAGCGTTTGCATGAAGCTTCGCGTGTTTGCCCCAAATTACCGCGCAACCTACAATAGCCGCTCGCGGAAAGCCAGTTGTACGCTGCTTATTCCTTGATCGGCCTCCTCTTTGAATGACGGACCAGATGCTTACGCACTGCCAGAAGTGCCGCAGCCTGTTAGCCAATGTTGAAAAGTGCGGAGCCCTCTTCGGCACACAACATTCTGACCCGGCCGCTGATACTGACGCAATAGCGATTCAACCAACGCTGCTTTCTTGGCTCATTTTTGGCCGAAGCTTGCTCGACGTCGATCGGCCCGACCGCAGCTTGCCGGCCATTGCAGAAGACCTCCCGTGATGGTCCAGGTGCTGATCAGGAAGTTATCGATGGCGCGTTCTACGACCGTATTTCAGCTTGGTGGCGGTTCGAACAGACGCGCTTGCTCCGCGAGATCGAACGGCATGGCGAGGCCGAGGGATCATACACGGAGGATGGAGTGCGCCTGCTGGCGCTGGCGCGCAATACCCGGCAACTGTTCGCCCGGCAGGCTCCTCGCGAGAAGAAGCGGCTTCTAAGCTTGGTACCTGTCGAACTGCGCGTGTGACGAAGGGAAGTTCGCGCGGTGTTCCGACAACCATCTGATTTGCTTACGGAAACAACTGCAACGCTTCGACCGGGAAAGCCAAAGGAGCCAAATTGTCAACAGAGCATCCTGTTTGGCTGGGGCGCCAGGATTCGAACCTGGGAATGTCGGTACCAAAAACCGATGCCTTACCACTTGGCGACGCCCCAACAGCCGCAACGTGCCCGCTGAGCGCGGCCTTATAGGACGAGCCGCCGCAAAGCTCAATGCTTGGACGGGCTGCGTCCAAAGTAATCTTGCCGCATGTTTCCCGCCACGGACCGTCGCGCGTTTGGGGGCATGAGTGTCGTGCGCGACGCTTGGCTTGAAAAGCCGCGGGTTGCGGTCTACTCGCCCCAGACCGCCAGCTCGTTGCCCGCCGGATCCGCGAAATGGAAGCGCCGCCCTCCAGGAAACGGGAGGATCGGCTTGACGATGGTGCCGCCGGCATTCTCGACCGCGGCAAGCGTTTCCTCCAGCGCGTGCGAATAGAGCACCGGTAGCGGTTTGGCGGCGGCTTCGCCGGCATCGGCCTGGAAACCGCCGTCAATTCCTTCGGCAAAGGCCGAATAGGTCGGCCCATAGTCGGTGAACGACCAGCCGAGGGCGGCGCTGTAGAAGGCTTTCACGCTGTCCAGCGTGCCGCCGGTTGCCGGCAGTTCAAGATAGTCGAGCTTCCCGGTCAGTTTCATGACGCAACTCCCCAAAATGTTCTCGTTATGTTCTATATCGACGGACATCGACCCGCAAGCCCCTCTAGAGAAACCGCCTTCAGCTCAGCCTTTGCGGCCGCCGAGCTGACGGTAGAGCTCGGCGTAGGATTTCCCCATCCTGTCGGCGGTGAAGAGGCGCACGTACCGGTCGCGCGCGGCTCGTCCCCAACTCGCCGCCTCCGTCGGCGAGGCAATCAGCCGGTTTATCGCCTCGGCAAGCCCGGCCGGATCTGAAGGCGGCACGACGAGCCCGGTTGTGCCGGCCTCATTGACGTAGCTCGTGCCCGTTCCGATTTCGCACGAGACCATCGGCTTGCCGCGCATCGCCGCCTCGACCAGCGAAAGCCCGTAGGCCTCCGACCTCTGGTTCGAAGGAAAGACGAAGCCAAGGCAATTGTTGAGCAGCGCCATCTTGCGCGGCTCGCTCACTTCGCCAAGGAAGATCACGTTGTCGCAGCGCAGCGTTTCGGCCTGCAGCCTGAGCTCCGCTTCAATGGGCCCCGAGCCGGCTATGACGATCTTGCAACGGACTTGGCCGGCGGCCTCAATCAGGACATCCAGTCCCTTGTAGTAACGCAGGACGCCGACGAACAGCACGAACGGCCCCGGAATTGTCGACCGGCACCAATCATTGTCGGCATCTGTAGGGGAGGGGTAGGCGCCTTCGTCGATGCCGATGGGAATGACCTTCGTCTTGGCTCTGAATGCCGCAAGAATGGGGCTCGATCGCAGGTAGTCCGGGGATGTCGCCACGATGGCGTCGACATCGCCCAGGAAGCGCATCATCAAAGGCCGGTAGAAAGGCAGGATGAGTCGCTGCTTGACGATATCGGAATGGTAGGTGACGAGCGCCGGCTTGCCGTGGCGGGACTGAAAATGCACCACGTCCATGAGCGGCCATGGAAAGTGATAGTGGATCAGGTCGGCCTTGGCCGACAGAGCCCGGAACTTGCGGAAAACCTCGCGCGAGAACCCCGTCGACGCCAGCTCGAAATCCAGCTTCGCCTTTGTGGTCATATGTTCGTCCAGGGGGCGCGTCGCCTCGTCGGGCGTGCGGCTGAGCGACAGCACTTCCGTTTCGATGCCATGACGGGACGTGCTTTGGGCGACGGCATGGATCGTCCGCTCGACGCCGCCAAAAGTGTCCGGCCAGTAGGTTTTGAAAAAATGCAGGACTCTCAAGCCACGGTCCTTCGTCTTTGTCCGATGGCCTGTTCAAAGATGTCGAGCATGCCTCTGGCGTGATTTTCCCAGCTGAAACGTTCGGCATTCCGGCGCGCCCCGGCCGCAATCGCCTGGCGCAATTGCGCATCACTGCAAAGCCGGCCGAACGCGTCGGCGATCGCCCTGGGATCGTTCGGATCGACAAGAATGGCGCAGTGGCCGGCGACTTCCGGCATCGAGGATGTGTTGGACGTCAGGACCGCTTTGCCGAATGACTGTGCCTCGACAATCGGAAAGCCGAAACCCTCATAGAGGGACGGCATCGCCAGGAAAAGGCAATTCGCATAGAGCGTTGCAAGCATCCCGTCGTCCACGAACCCGGTGAAGACGACGTTCATCTCGAGCCCGCCGCGGCGCACGTCGTCGGCCAGGCTCGTCTGTTTCCAGCCACTGCCGCCGACGATGACCAGGTCGCAGGCAGACCGGGCGCTGGCGGGCAGCAGGCTGTAAGCCTCTATCAGCCTGCCCAGGTTCTTTCTCGGCTCGAGCGTGCCGACGAAAAGCGCGTAAGGCCTGGTGATGCCGACCTGCTCCAGGCTTGAAAAGCCGCCCGGGGCGGGGAGCGACGTAGTGCCGGGGGCGACTGTACTGATCGGCGACCGCAGCCAGGAGAACTCCGTCGTCAAGGCGGTAGCCGTGGCGTTCGAATCTGCCACCACCCTATCGGCTCTTCGCAATGCCGGTTTCATCAGCAGGCGCTCGCCGATACGGGTCCGGGCGCGCATGGTCTCCGGCGCGTGCACCCAGACAAGATCGTGGATGGTGACGACACGGGCGATCCGCTCGGCAAGGATGAGGGGCAAGCGGTGAGCCGGCCCCCAGAACACATCCACCCTGTCGCGCGAGGCCAAGGACGGCAGGATGGCTTGCCCCCACAGCGCGCGGGCGGGGAGGGACCTGAACCCTGCGGTCCGCAAGGCCACGCCGCTCGGGATATCGTAGCTGGGGTTGACCTGGCCGGGAGCGTAGACAAAGACCTCGGCACCGAGCGCCGACAGGGCCTTGATCGAACTGTGGACGAACCTGCCGATGCCATCGGTGGCCGATCCCAGGTTCCTGCCATCGACCCCGATTCTCAATCTTTTCTCCCGGAAATGAACTGAGCGAAGCATCCGGATATTGCCGTGGGCAGCAGACGGGCGATTGGAAGCGCGACCTGCTCGGAACGGTCGCGACACTAGCCCCTAACAGACATCCCGCCAATTCGGCAACACGAAGCGGGAGGACAAGTCTCGGGTGGGGGAAAACTGCTTGCGCCTCAGCCTCAGGATGATAGATGCACTCTGTCAACCTCCCGATTTCGAGGGCGAGCTGCTGCCAAAGCTGATCATCCAGATTCCTTGTTACAACGAAGCAGAAACACTGGCGATAGCGCTGAGCGATCTGCCGCGGACCGTCACAGGCTTCGACAGTGTCGAATGGTTGATCATCGATGATGGTAGCACCGACGAAACGGTCAGGATTGCCGAGGAAAACGGCGTCGACCATGTCGTCCGTCACACCAGCAATCGTGGCCTTGCCGCCGCCTTCATGACCGGCATCGAGGCCTGTCTGGCACAAGGCGCCGATGTCATCGTCAACACGGATGCCGACAATCAATATCACGCCGCCGATCTTCCGGCCCTGACCTTGCCGGTCCTGCAGGAGCGCGCCGACATGGTCATCGGCGCTCGGCCGATTTCGGAGATAGAACATTTCTCTCCGGCCAAGAAGTTGCTGCAAAAGCTTGGCAGTTGGGTGGTTCGGGTGAGCAGCGGCACCGACGTTCAGGATGCGCCGAGCGGATTCCGCGCCATCTCGCGAACCGCGGCCCAGCGCCTGATCGTGTTCAACAACTACACCTACACGCTGGAAACCATCATCCAGGCCGGCCGCAAGAACATGCGCGTGGTCTCGGTGCCGATCCGCGTCAATGGCGATCTTAGGCCATCGAAGCTGGTCAAGAGCATACCTTCCTATCTGAAGCGTTCGATGTTCACCATCGTGCGCATCTTCGTCATCTACCAGCCTGCCCGCTTCTTCGGCATTGCCGCAGCGCTGCTTTTCGGACTTGGCTTCCTGATTGGCCTGCGCTTCCTCTATTTCTACCTGACCGGAACGGGCACCGGCCATATACAGTCGGTGATCCTTGCGGGCGCGCTGATGTCGATGGGCTTCCAGTGCCTTCTCGTCGCTTTCCTGGCCGATGTGATAGCGGCCAACCGCAAGCTGCTGGAGGACATCCGCTATACGCAGCGGGCGACCCAGGGAGAGAATGGCAATTACGCCGCGGCTCGGTCCAGCAGGAAAGCAGGATAGGCAGATGAAGGTAGCTGGCGGGCAGGCGGAGGATGGCATTGTCATAGGCAACACCTATGACAAATACGGCACGCGCAACCCGATCGCCCGCCGGATGGTGCAAGGCTTCGAAGGGGCGTTGTCCGGCCTGGTGGCCAAGGTAAGGCCCGCCACCATCCACGAGGTCGGATGTGGAGAAGGCTACTGGATCATGCGTTGGCTCGGGCAGGGCATCGATGCGCGAGGCACCGATTTCTCTGCCCAAGTTATCGGTATGGCAAAGGAAAACGCGCGCGGACAGGGTATGGACCATGGGCGTTTCACGGTTCGCAGCATTTATGATGTGACCCCAGAACACGACAGCGCCGATCTCATCGTCTGTTGCGAAGTAATGGAGCACCTCGAGGAGCCGCAGAAGGCGTTGCTAGCGCTGCAGCGTATCGTCAGGTCGGACCTGATCCTCAGCGTACCCCGCGAGCCGCTTTGGCGCGTGCTTAATCTCGCGCGTGGCAAATACGTCTCGGCCTTGGGAAACACGCCCGGCCATCTACAGCACTGGTCGCAGCGCGGCATCGTCTCGCTGGTGTCGCAGTTTTTCGATGTCACCGAGACACTGTCGCCACTGCCGTGGACCATGCTTCATTGCAAATCGAAGAACAGGCGCTGACGATGGCGCTCGGCCCGGGCGCCAAGACCTGGCTCAATCGCACGGGAGCTCTCTTGGGATTGGCCGGTGTCCTCTTCGTCGGGATCAGGCTTCAAGGCTACGCCGGTGAGATCGATTTCCGAAGACTGGGAGCCGGCGGCTATCTCGCAATTGCAGCCCTGGCTGGTTTATATGGCGCGTCGAACCTGTTGCTGGCTCTCGGCTGGCAGAAGCTGTTGCACCATCTCCAGACACCGGTTTCGCGATCTTGGGCGATTCACGCCTACGCGATCTCGCAATTCGCTAAATATGTTCCCGGTAACATTTTCCAATTTGCGGGTCGGCAGGCTATCGGTGTGGCTGCCGGTATCGGCAACGGTCCGCTCGCCAAATCAACTGTCTACGAACTGGCCTTTCTCACTATCGGCGGAGCCCTCTTTTTTCCGCTTGTGCTACCGCTGATCGCACCCAGCGCACCGGCATGGCTCGGCTGGACCTCTTTCATCGTGGCGATGGCCAGCGCGCTTTGGCTGGTCACCTTTGCCGGTCCGGACTTTGGCATGGCGGCTATCTTCTATGTCGCCTTTCTCGCGCTTTCGGGCTTGGTTTTTGCCCTGGTCTTTGATCTTGCTGGCGGCTCCGGCGAATTCGGGTTGCATCCGGCGATTGCCGGCGCCTATGTGCTGGCGTGGCTGTTGGGCATGGTGACGCCGGGCGCGCCGGCCGGTATCGGCGTCAGGGAAGCGGTTCTGCTGTTTTTGCTTGGAGGCTTCGGTTCCGGTGCGGTCATCCTGCTAGCGGTGGTGATCGGGCGGGTGGTCACCATCCTCGGCGATCTTCTCTTCTTTTCCGGCGGACTGATCGCCGGCAGATTTTGTCGGATAGCTGATGACCAACGCTGAAGGCGCAACTGAATAGGGGAGACGACATGCTCAAAGCCGCGGCACTCAAGATACCGCAGATCAAGAGGTTGTGGCAGGATCGGGACAATCTTTTGGCGGAGCGCGACATCCTGCGCCGGGAAAACGAGCGGTTGCAAACGTCCGAGCAGCCGGGACCAGGTAGCGTATTCTTTCACTACAACTGTAGCTTCGATGCCATCGGCACTATCAACAATCACGCTCGGAACGCTCTGACCGCGGATCCGTCTTACGTCACGAACTTTCTCGGCGTCAGAGTTGCCCCTAGGTTTTTCCCTGGCATTCTCGATGGCAAAGCCGGCACCATCGAGCCGATACCGATCCCTGCCAATTGGCATGCCGACATTGCGGAATGGGCGGCAGCGCTCAGGGCCGTTGATTTGGCTTCAGGACGCTTCCGTGTGGTGGAGTTGGGGTGTGGCTGGGGGTGTTGGCTGAACAATACCGGGGTTGCAGCCCGCAACAGGGCACTCGCCGTCGAACTGATCGGCATCGAAGGCGACAGCGAGCACGTCGCCTATGCCCACGAAGCGATGGCGGCCAATGGCTTCTCCGGCAATGAGTTCCGTATCATCCACGGTGTCGCAGCCCCTGAAAAGGGCGTGGCACTCTTTCCGGTCGTCGAAAATGCCGGGGCGTCCTGGGGCTCGGAGCCGATCCTGAGTGCGACCGCAGCACAGATCAAGGAGGCCTCAGCGTCCGGGCAATATCAGCAACTTTCCGCCTTCTCATTGGCCGAGATCGTCAGCGACGAGCCGGTTGATCTCCTGCACATCGATATCCAGGGCGGCGAAGCCGACTTTATCGATGCCGCCATTGCCGACCTCAACAGATTTGTCCGCTACATCGTCATCGGCACACATTCCCGCCAGATCGAGGGACGGATCATGAGCATCCTCCTGAGCCATGGTTGGAAACTTGAGATGGAGCGCCCGGCAATTATTCGGCTGGTCGAGGGGTGCCCGCAGATTTCAGTCGATGGCGTACAAGGCTGGCTAAGCCCTGCTAGAGGCTAGATCGCGCTTTCCCGATTCGAAATGCGCGCATAGGTGCGACAGATTCGGCCAGACAACAGGTTCAACAGTCTGGGCAAGCGACTCGGAAATATCCAACCTTCTTAGATATCCACTGCGATCGCAGAGACATGCCTACTTGACCACAGCCAAAGATTGAAGAAGAACGCCGAGCGTTCGAGTATCGCCACTCCCATATGCAGAAGGTGAGCGCAACTGGTCAACAAGGAAATCCAATTGACCATTGTTCGCGAAACCAGTTGCCGGAAGGTCGACGGAGATCATGCCGGAAACACCACAATATTTGTGATCCAACATTACAGTCGTCCCGCTGCGAATTTCCACCTTTGTGCAGGCATCTCCCGGCGCGAAGACCGAAAACCTAACGCTCAATTTCCCACCGTCCGGAATGTCTGTCACGTCGACCAAAATTGATGCCTGCTTCTCGCGAGACCAGGTCCCAAGAGGTTCGGGCCGGTACCAACCGCGTCCGACGAGAAAGCTTTCGCCAATCTCTCCACTCACGAAATTTGCCGGCTTGCCAAGATCGATTGGAGGCATCGCATTCCACACCGACAAAGTGCCAGCCGGGTCGAGTCCGTGCGCAAGGCGGACGACAGCGTAATGCGGCATTAAATCCACATCGTATCTGTCCTCGGCGTCTAGTGCCATGGCGATGGGGGAAAGCTCCTTTTCTCGCTCATCAGGTGCAGGCCAATCATGAGCCGCCCAAAGCAGATTGATGTATGGGAGGACGACGGCATCGACTTTGCCGCTCTCAAGAAAGGCCCTCACTCTCATCGCGAACTCAGGCGCTACCTTGCCTTGCTCAAAGTCGGTCATCTCTCGAGGCCAGTTGCCAATGGCGTATGCAAGGTTCTTATCTCCCCCCACATTGTAGGCTCGAATGTCCAGTTCGCTTGCGATGTAGTTGATTAGGAAGTCATTGCCGTACGGCAGAAACGCCACCCTCTCGCCCTTGTGAAAGTGCGGTTTCCATGACGCGATTTCATCCGTCAAGTCGTTGACGACGTTTCGGAAGTGCCTGTATTCATCCAGTTGCGTATTGCTGGGGATGTTGAAGACCAGCAAAATCAGCAGCAGAGCGGCGCGAGCGTTCATTGACAACTTCTCGCTTGCCAGCATCAGCACAAAGATAGCCCAGCACCCGAACATTCCGAGAGCCGTCCAGCGATAGCTGGCTCGCATGATCTTGAATCCGGGTAGATATTCTGAAATCCACGCATTTCCGGTTTCAAACCAACCATACAAAGCGGGCATCAGTTGACTGGCGTCCGCAGGCCGATAAGTCAAAAATTTAACAGTTGGGCCAAGCGCCATATAGAACCCAGCTATGGCCATCAGCCCAAAGGCCAGCAGGAAGAGTTTTCTCCCCTTGAGCGTGAGCGCACCGTAGAGCGCTACCATCATGATCCCAGCGCAGAACGTCGAAACGAACGTCGATGCATCTCCGAAATAGTTATCCTGCGCCCGCGCTGCGCTAAGACCGAGCACGTCAGGGATCGCCAATACGCCATATGTCGGCACAAAGAAGAATTCCAGGTTCGCGCCCCATCCTCGAAAACCATCAATCTGTTCCGTGGCGAATGTCGGAGTTCCCTCGTAAAAGGAGTAGGCCACGTAGGATGCTCCAAACGCGAACGCGATGATGAGGGCGCGGTACAGCAGGTCCATCTTCAGATTGTGACGACGGCTGGCAAGTGTGCACCCAAGCATCAAAGCGGTGCCAGAAGCGAACATCATGAACGTATAGCCGTCCATGAACACCGCCACGAAAGCAGCACCAACAAAGGCCAGGCACGACCAAGCAGAGAGCCGACCGATCAAAACCGCTATCGCGGCAAGATAATAGAGGGGCAGCAAGGCAATTCCGAGCGCCACCGCCGAGTAGCCATTATGCTGCCAGACGATTGGGAATGTGCACCATATCAAGGCACTGAGCAGCGAGGCCGGTCGTCCCGCCTCGATGTACCTAGCGAACCAGAATGCACCCGCAAAGGCTATCGCAAGCCACATGGCGAACACCGCCGCATAGGCGTTGGCTGGCGACGCGCCTGCTTTTAACAACACTGCCGCAGGAAGTGCGGCTGACATCCCGAAGGATATCGCTGCCGGCTGCGGAAGCCCGAAATTGTGAGCATGCAAAGATCCGAAATTTACGAACGACTTCGAGAACCCGAGAAGCCAGAACGCCTGTCCCGCAGTCGGGCTCATGTAGCCAGGAATTGCGCCATTGGCGACAAGGACCAGCGGAAAAAGGGTAACTCCCGCCAGCAGGGTTTTCAGACTGTTCGACATGTGCTCTGTAGCCACTCCGCTTTCCGGGTCACCATTTTCGAATGGCATGAACGACCAGCCAACGGCAGCCAACAGCGTCGAGACGGATAACTTTGCGGCCCCTGAGGGTTGGCTGGCGCCTGTCATTGTGTTGGCTGGTCGTTCATGCCATTCGAAAATGGTGACCCGGAAAGCGGAGTGG
>NZ_RZOT01000115.1:0-12399 GCF_003999085.1 Mesorhizobium sp. M4A.F.Ca.ET.090.04.2.1 | reverse complement strand
GTGCGGCTGTCGCCGACGATGCGGCGCGCCCAACCCAGCACCTGCCTGCCTTCCGGGGTCAGGCCCTGGAAGCGCGAGCCGCGCAGCACCAGCATGACGCCGAGCTGCTCCTCAAGCTGCTTGATCCCCGCCGAGAGCGTCGGCTGGGTGACGCCGCACACTTCCGCCGCCCGGCCGAAATGCTCCTCCCTGGCGAGCGCGATGAAGAATTCCAGCTTGTCGATCATCGGCGCAGGCTATCCGTAGCAAAGCGGTTGCGCCAGACGACGCTGCCGCGGCACCACGAACTGGATCGCGCCTCGGACCCTTACTCGCCCGCGAGGCACAAGATGTTGCCGTCCGGATCCTTGAACCAGGCGACCTTCATGCCGTCGCCGACATGGATGTCGCCCTCCAGCGACAGGCCGGGCATCTCATAGTGCTCGAAGGCGACGCCCTTCGATTTCAGCGACTTGACGACGGGATCGATCTCATCGCCAACGCTCCAGGTCACAGCCGTTGCCTTGTTGGTTCCGGCGAATTCCGAATGATAGACGTTGATGACCGTGTCGCCGCTTTTGTAGACGACCAGTTCGCCAGCCATGTCGTCCACCTGCTTGAGACCAAGCGTTCCCTCATAGAAGGTCTTGGCTCTCGTCAAATCTTTCACCGCCAGATTGGCCGCGGCATTGCTGTTTGCGAGCATGACAGTCTCCTTCCCGGATTTGTTGTGTCGCCGCTCATGGCATCCGAGATAGGGCCCGTTGATCGATCGGCCATGGGCAAGCAGTGAGGATCGGTCAAAAACAGCGTCGGGCAAACCCGACTCCATCGGTCGTTTTCCGTGGCACGCGCGCAAGCCTTTGCTCCACGGCTTGGTTCTTGCCGGAAACTGCACTATCTGCATCGCCAAAACCCCGAGGAAACACCATGGCCGTCACCAAGGAAACCGTCATCGAGCGCCTGAAAACGGTCAACGGGCCGGATTTCACCGGCAACATCGTCGACCTCGGCCTGGTCTCGGAGATTTTTATTGCCGATTCGAAGGTGTTCTTCTCGATCACCGTGCCCGCCGCCCGCGCCCAGGAGATGGAGCCGCTGCGCGCCGCCGCCGAGCGCGTGGTCAAGGGCATTCCGGGCGTCGCCGGCGCCGTCGTGGCGCTGACGGCGGAGAGGAAGGGCGGCGGCATGGAAGCGCCGGTGCCGCCGCGCCCCGCGCCGAGGCCGGCGCCGGCTGCCGCGCCGCAGCGCCCCGTGCCGCAGGTGCCGGCATCGCACAGCCACGGCAAGCGCGGCGTGCCCGGCATCGAGGCGATCATCGCGGTGGCCTCCGGCAAGGGCGGCGTCGGCAAGTCGACGACCGCGGTCAACCTGGCGCTTGGGCTTGCCGCCAACGGCCTGAAGGTCGGCGTTCTCGATGCCGATATTTATGGGCCGTCCATGCCGAGGCTGCTCAACATCCATGGCCGGCCGCAGACCGTCGACGGCAAGATCCTGAAGCCGATGCAGAATTACGGCCTGAAGGTGATGTCGATGGGCTTCCTCGTCGATGAGGAGACGCCCATGATCTGGCGCGGCCCGATGGTGATGTCGGCGCTGACGCAGATGCTGCGCGAGGTCGAATGGGGCCCGCTTGACGTGCTGGTCGTCGACATGCCGCCCGGTACCGGCGACGCCCAGCTCACCATGGCGCAGCAGGTGCCGCTCGCCGGCGCCGTCATCGTCTCGACGCCGCAGGACCTCGCTTTGATCGACGCCCGCAAGGGTCTCAACATGTTCAGGAAGGTCAACGTGCCGCTGCTCGGCATCGTCGAGAACATGAGCTACTTCCTCGCCCCCGACACCGGCAAGCGCTACGACATCTTCGGCCATGGCGGGGCGCGGCGCGAGGCCGAGCGGCTGAGCGTCACCTTCCTCGGCGAGGTGCCGCTGGAAATGGGCATTCGCGAAAGCTCGGATGCCGGCGCGCCGGTGGTGGTCTCGAAGCCGGAAGGCGCCGAGGCGAAGATCTACCGCGACATTGCGGCAAAGGTCTGGGACAGGGTCAACGAGGAGCGTGGCGCGGCGGAAGCCGCGGTGCCCTCGATCGTGTTCGAGTGATCCCTCGGCGCGAGGGTCAGCCGCCGACCTTCTCGCCGAACGTCGAGAAGAACTGCCCGGCGAGCTTCTTCGACGTCGATTCGATCAGGCGGCTGCCGAGCTGGGCGATCTTGCCGCCGACATCGGCCTTGGCCGCGTATTTGAGCACCGTCGTGTCGGCGCTGTCGGCGGTCAGCGTCACGTCGGCGCCGCCCTTGGCGAAGCCGGCAATGCCGCCCTTGCCTTCGCCCTGGATGGTGTAGGAATGCGGAGGCTTGAGGTTCTTGAGCACGACCTCGCCGTTGAATGTCGCCTTGATCGGCCCGATCTTCAGCACGACGGTTGCCGCCATTTCGGTGTCGGATTTCTTTTCCAGGCTTTGGCAGCCGGGGATGCTGCCCCTCAGAATGTCCGGGTCGTTCAGCGCTTCCCATACTTTTTGCAGGGGTGCGGCAATCCGTTCCTCGCCTTCGATCACCAAAGCCATCAAGAACCTCCCGGAAAGACTGCCCGGAAGCCCTAGCGCAGGGGCAGACTTATGTCTATCGCACCAAAGTGCGGGTTCGGATGGCGCGTGCCCCTTGCCTGCATCCGCGCATTGTCATATCGATTTGTCATACAAATACGGAGACCACGATGGCCGGCGCCCCCACCAAGAAGAAAAAATTTCGCTCGCAGGAGTGGTTCGACAATCCCGACAATCCGGGCATGACCGCCCTCTATCTCGAGCGCTACCTGAACTACGGGCTGACGCGCGCCGAACTCATGTCGGGCAAGCCGCTGATCGGCATCGCCCAGACCGGCTCGGATCTGTCACCCTGCAACCGGCATCATCTCGAGCTTGCCAAGCGCGTGCGCGAGGGCATCGTCTCGATGGGCGGCATCCCCTTCGAGTTCCCATGCCATCCGATCCAGGAGACCGGCAAGCGCCCGACCGCCGCGCTCGACCGCAACCTTGCCTATCTCGGCCTTGTCGAGGTGCTCTACGGCTATCCGCTTGACGGCGTCGTGCTGACCATCGGCTGCGACAAGACAACGCCGGCGCTGCTGATGGCCGCCGCCACCGTCAACATCCCGGCGATCGCGCTGTCGGTCGGCCCGATGCTGAATGGCTGGCACAAGGGCAAGCGCACCGGCTCCGGCACCATCGTCTGGGAGTCGCGCCAGCGGCTGTCGGCCGGCGAGATCAACTATGACGAGTTCATGGACATCGTCGCCTCCTCGGCGCCGTCGACCGGCTACTGCAACACCATGGGCACCGCCACCACCATGAACTCGCTGGCCGAGGCGCTTGGCATGCAGCTGCCGGGCTCGGCCGCCATCCCCGCGCCCTATCGCGAGCGCGGCCAGATCGCCTATGAGACCGGCAAGCGCATCGTCGACATGGTGCATGAGGACCTGAAACCGTCCGACATCATGACGCGCCAGGCGTTCGAGAACGCCATCGTCGTCAACTCGGCCATCGGCGGCTCGACCAACGCGCCGATCCACCTCAACGCCATCGCCCGCCATCTCGGCGTGCCGCTCGACAATGACGACTGGCAGAAGGTCGGCCTCAATGTGCCGCTCATCGTCAATCTGCAGCCGACGGGCGAATACCTCGGCGAGGACTATCATCACGCCGGCGGCGTTCCGGCGGTCGTCGCTGAACTGCTGAAGGGCGGGCTTTTGCCGCATCCCGACGCGGTCACCGCCAACGGCAAGTCGATCGGCGACAATTGCCGCGATGCCGCCAACGAAAACCTGGAAGTCATCCACAGCGTCGACAAGCCGCTGAAGGCCAATGCCGGCTTCATCAACCTCAAGGGCAATCTGTTCGATTCGGCGATCATGAAGACCAGCGGCATCTCGCCGGAATTCCGCCAGCGCTACCTGTCCAATCCGCACGATCCCGAGGCGTTCGAAGGCAACGCCATGGTCTTCGACGGGCCGGAAGACTACCACGCCCGCATCGACGATCCGGCGCAAGGCATCGACGAGCACACCATCCTGTTCATGCGCGGCGCCGGGCCGGTCGGCTATCCGGGCGGCGCCGAGGTGGTCAACATGCAGCCGCCGGCCTACCTCATCAAGAAGGGCATCCATTCGCTGGCCTGCATCGGCGACGGCCGCCAGTCGGGCACGTCGGGCTCGCCCTCGATCCTCAACGCTTCGCCGGAGGCGGCGATAGGCGGCGGCTTGGCGCTGCTCAAGAGCGGCGACCGCGTCCGCATCGACCTGAAGAAGGGGTCGGCCAACATCCTTGTCAGCGACGAGGAGATCGCCAGGCGGCGCGCAGCACTGCAGGGCAATGGCGGCTTCCACTATCCCCAGCACCAGACGCCGTGGCAGGAGATCCAGCGCGGCATCGTCGACCAGTTTGACGCCGGCATGGTGCTGAAGCCGGCAGTGAAGTACCAGGATGTCGCGCACACCAGGGGTGTGCCCCGCGACAACCACTGAGCGCCGGCAACCTCGCTCGCGCGAACGGCGGCTTGATCGTGGATCAAGCCGCCGTTTTTGCTGACCTAGGGCTGCTGTCCGGCTGCGCTTACAGGTAACTGGTGATCTCCGGCGCCTGGTCCTGCCTGTTGCGTTTACCGTCCTCGTAGATGATCGGTGCGGAAGCGAGTTCCTCCTCGCTGACGTCGTCCAGGCAGGCGACGTTCACAGCCCAGAAATTCCCGCCCATGAAATCGAGATAGCCGCGCGAGAAGACATTCGCGCCGCAGTTCGGGCACATATAGTGGTTGATATCGCCTTCCGGCCAGTTGGACGGGCTTGCCTTGTAGTCCCGCATCCGGTCACCGCCTTCCGTCACCCTGAGCGCCTGGTAGGCGGTGAAGGATTTGCGGTAGCCCAGTTTCCAGCAGAAGCTGCAATTGCATTTGCGGATGCCCTCGGCGAGGTCGAGATCGGCCTCGAAGTGCACCGCGCCGCAATGGCAACTGCCGTGATAGATCTTCTTCATGGCGCTCCTCGCAGAATTTGTTCTGGTCCTCTGTGGCCACCGCGAAACCAGATCAGATTGTGGCCATTGCCCCGCCAGATAGGCGCCTGGCTCCTCTGGGCAATACGTCCTCTTGTGCAAAACGGCGCGCGAGATGCCATATGCTGGCAAACGGACAGGACCATCCATGACGAAACGGCGCTCTTCCCTAGGCTTCCTCGGCATGTTCGGCCGCTCGGGCGATCTGAGGATGCTCGATGCCGCCTTGCGCGGCGCCGACCTCCATCCCGCCCTTGTGCCGGAGGGGGTCAAGCTCACCATCGTCAATCTGATGAAGGATCACTGGCCAGACGAGCCGCCGGCGCAGGCCTACGCGTCGCTCGCGCAACTGTTCGGCTATTGCGTTGCCAGTCCCGAGACGTTCGAACAGGCCAACGGCCGCGAGCGCAGGCTGGACGCGGAGCGCCGCATCGAGGAAGCGCTCGAGACCGGCGACAGCCTCGATGCGCAGATCGTGCTGATGGCGCTGCATGCCAAGCTGATCAGCGCCGAGGTGGTCGAGCGCTTCGGCCTAAGCGCGGAGTAGGCTGCTCAACCCAGCCTAGCCGCCCATGCCGCCGCGCGGCAGCTTGATCATCTCGCCGAAGCGGGCGCGCAATTTGTCGTCGACCGTTTTCGGCACGTGGCGCGGGAAGCGCTCGGCAAGCACGCGTTTCTTCTCGGCGATCGCCCTCTGCAGAATGTCGGGCCGGCCCTTCTCGTTCCATTCCTTGGGCGAGAAGCGGTCGCCGATGGCCGGATAGAAATATTCGGTCTGCATCAGCTTCAGCGTCTGCTCGTTGCCGAGATAGTGGCCGGGGCCCTTCAGGCAGACATCGGCGATGGTGTCGATCGACAGTGCCTCGTCGGTCACCTCGATGCCGCGCACGCAGCGCAGGCAGTGGCCGAGCATGTCGTTGTCGATGATCAGGCTTTCCAGGCAGAAGCCGAGCAGCGAGGCATGCATGCCGGCCGACTCATAGACCAGGTTGAGGCCGGAGAGGCCGGCCATCACATTGGTGATGCCCTTCTCGTAGCCGGACTGGATGTCGGGCAGTTTCGAATCCGTCATGCCGGCCGCCGAGCCGCCCGGCAGGTCGTAGAATTGCGCCATCTGCGCGCAGGCGGCGGTCAGCACCGCCTGCTCGGCCGAGCCGCCGGACATGGCGCCGGTCCGAAGGTCGGAGACGAACGGCCAGGTGCCGAAGATCGCCGGATGGCCGGGCTTGATGGCGTTGACGTAGACCAGGCCCATCAGCACTTCCGCGACTGCCTGCACCACCGCTCCGGCAATCGCCGCCGGCGCCGTTGCGCCGGCCTGGCCGGCCGACAGAAGCAGGATTGGAATGCCGCCTTCGACGCAGGCCTCGAGCACGCCGCAGGCGTCCTCGGCGAACTTCATCGGCGGCACGACGAAGCAGTTCGAGTTCGACACGAAGGGGCGCGCACGGAAATTTTCCTCGCCGCCGGCGATCGCATAAAGCATCTCCAGCGCCGGCTTGACGTTCTCGCGCACCGTGAACGAGGTGCCGACATGCTTGGCGGTCCCCATCACGCAGGCGTAGAGCGTGTTGAAATCCATCTCGAGCGGATCGGGAATGTCGCGCGGCACCATGGTGCGCTGGAAGAAATGAATGTTGTCGAGGCCGTCGACCAGGCGCGCGGCGTCGTAGATGTCCTGCAATTGGGACTCGCGGTATTCGCGCTTCTCGACGTCTACCAGATGCACGGCCGCGCCCGCCGTGCCGTAGTGAACGCGTTTGTCCTGGATCACCATGTCGTGCTTGGGGTCCTGGCCGTGAAGCGTGAAATGCCGGGCCGCGTTCTTGATCGTGTCGAGGACGAGTGCCCGCGGCAGGCGGACGCGGCCGTCGTCGCCATAGGTCGCGCCAACCCTCGTCAGCGCCTCGATGCAGGAGGGTATAGCGTTGGCGAAGCCGACCGTCTCCAGCAGCGTCAGCACCGCCTCGTGAATGCGCTCGCGGTCGCTTTCGCTGAGCGGTCCATAGCTGCCGCCTTCGAGGCCCGGCCGCACCGGTCTGATGTCGTCGGCAAGCGGTGCCGCCCGCATCGCTCGGCGCGCTTCGCGCCCGCCGGATCGCCGCGAACGCTGGTCCGAAGGCGCATCCTGCTTCTCAAGAGCCACTGACATGGAAGCACTCCACCTTTAGCTGCGAGGCGGGACGCGGCGGTTGGTCCACCATCGGCCCTGCTTCGTCCCCTTTGTGGCTCGACTATGCCGCCGGCATTGGTGCAGCCTATGAGCCAGCCAGTCCCGTCGAATATGCCAGGATGCTAAAACGATCGAGGGTCGTGTCAAAGTGAAAGAGCCGGCTTGGGCCGGCTCTCTGTTGAATTCGGCAGGTCCGATCAGGCCGCGGCGGGTCTGCGGCCGGCGGCCGTCGCGAGCTCCCGTATGCCGGGCTCGATGTGCTGCAGCGCGATCGAGGAAATGCCCAAGCGCATGAAACGCGACGGTTTTTCCGAGCGGTCGAAGAAACGGTCGCCGGGCTCGATGATGACGCTGCGCGAGGCGGCCGCCTCGGCGAGGCCCCGCGAGTCGGTGCCGCGCGGCCCCTCGAGCCAGAGCGAGGTGCCGCCGGCCGAGTCGGTCGAGCGCCACTCGGGCAGGAAAGCGGAAATCGCATGGACCAGACGCTTGCGCCGCTCGTCGAAGGCGCTGGACAGACGCCGCACCAGCGCCTCGTGATGGCCGAGCGACAGGAACAGCGCCACCGCCCGCTGGTTGTTGGCCGGCGGGTGCCTGAGCATGAATCGGCGCAGCGCCCTGAGCTCGGCGATCAGTCCGGCCGAGGCGACTATGTAGCCAAGCCGCAAGCCCGGAGCCAGCGTCTTCGACATCGAGCCGACATAGATGACGCGGCCGGAACGGTCGAGGCTCTTCAGCGCCTGCTGCGGCGCCTCGTCCAGTAACTGGCTGTCATAGCCATCCTCGATGATGATCTGGTTGTGGCGGTTGGCCCGCGCCAGGAGGTCTTGGCGCCGTTCCGCCGACAGCGGCACCATGGTCGGGCAATGGTGGCTGGGCGTGACGAAGACGAAGCCGGAATCCTGCGGGATCGAGGAGGTCACGATGCCGGACTGGTCGACCGGGACCGGCTGGATGTCGGCGCCCGCAAGGCGGAAGATCGAGCGGGCATCCGGATAGCCGGGATCCTCCATCGCCACCTTCGACCCCTTGGTCATCAGCAGCGAGGCGAGCATATAGAGCGCGTTCTGGGCGCCGAGCGTGACGATGATCTCATCCGGATTGGCGAAGATGCCGCGCCGCGGCAGGAGGCGCGCCTGGATCTGCTCGATCAGGAGCGGATCGTCGCGGTCGACCATGTCGGATGCCCAGTTGCGGATCTCCAGAACGGCGAGCGCCATGCGGTTGCATTCGCGCCATTCGGCCGTCGGGAACAGCGCCGGATCGAACTGGCCGTAGACGAAGGGGTAGGACGACTTGATCCAGTTGTCGTGCTTGGCCGGCGGCGGCATGTCGCTGGCGGCGATCTGCCGGCGCGCCTTCCAGTCGATCTCGTTCTGCTGGTCGGGGGCCTTCTGGTGCGGCTTGGCGGGGGTGGCGAGCACTTCCGGATTGACGAAATGGCCGCGCCGCTCGCGCGCCACCAGAAAGCCCTGGTCGACCAGTTGCTGGAAGGCGAGCACCACGGTGCCGCGGGCGACGCCCAGTTTCTCGGCCAGGATGCGGCAGGACGGAAGCGGCATGGAAGCGGCGATCTGCCGGTCCAGAATGGCGGCGACGATCGCCTGGCGGATCTGCGCCTGCAGGGTCTGGCCGGATTCAGCCGAAATCCGGAACAGGCCGGACCATATGGCCGTGTCGTTGCGCTGTGGCATGGAAGGGTTTCCTCGATGGCCAGCTTTTTGTGCTTGGCTGGACCAGTCGAGTGTAGGGGTGGCACAAGGGGTTGCGCCAATCAATTTTTCTGATCGCTGGGATTTATGCCAGTGATCCATTGCGCGACGCGCAGCGTCGTCGCAGCGTCGCGGCCTACCTGTTGGTGAGCAACGCGCAGCGTCGTCGCAGGAGAGACGCGCAGCGTCGTCACAGGCGCGATAAAGGGCGTGATGCGCAGCCTCATCGCCTCCTGCGCGAAGCAAACTCACGCCGAAACGGGCGGTGTCATCGCCTCCGGTGACATGCCTCATCAAAGCGTGATGCAGTGCGGCAATGCCGCCCTTGAATGAAATGGAATCGGCTCGATAGAATGTCGCGACGACATGCGCCGGAAACATCCGGCCTGTTAACATAGGTTCAAAAACCCGCCAGGAGCCCGCATTGGATCAATCAACCTTCGACAAGCAAGTCGTCGCCTTGCGCGAACATCGCGCGGCGGCCAAAGGCACGATGCGTGAAGCTTTCGCGGCTGATCCCAAACGCTTCGCGACGTTTTCCGCCACCGACGGCGATCTCCTGCTTGACTGGTCGAAATGCGCGGTCGACGCCGACACGATGGCGATGCTGGAGAAGCTCGCCGGAGCCGCTGATCTGGCGGGTCGCCGCGCCGCCATGTTCGAAGGCAGGAAGATCAATATCACCGAAGGCCGCGCCGTGCTGCACACGGCGCTTCGCAACCTAGCCGGCAAGGGCGTCGTGGTCGATGGCCAGGATACCAAGGCCGAGGTTCTCGCCGTTCTCGACGCCATGGGCGCCTTCGCCGATGCCATCCGCTCCGGCAAGGCGGCCGGCGCCACCGGAAAGAAGATCACCGACATCGTCAACATCGGCATTGGCGGCTCCGACCTCGGCCCGGTGATGGCGACGCTGGCGCTGGCGCCCTACCATGACGGCCCGCGCGCGCACTATGTCTCCAACATCGACGGCGCCCACATCCACGACACGCTGAAGGACCTGTCGGCCGAAACCACTTTGTTCATCGTCGCCTCCAAGACCTTCACCACGGTCGAGACGATGACCAATGCCGAGACGGCGCGCCGATGGGTGGAGAAGGCGCTGGGCAAGGAAGCCGTCGGTAGGCATTTCGCCGCCGTCTCGACCGCGCTCGACCTGGTGGCGAAGTTCGGCATCGCGTCCGATCGCGTGTTCGGCTTCTGGGACTGGGTCGGCGGCCGCTATTCGGTCTGGAGCGCGATCGGCCTGCCGGTGATGATCGCCATCGGCCCGCGTAATTTCCGCGCCGTCCTCGACGGCGCGCACGAGATGGACGAGCACTTCCGCTCCGCACCCCTGCAGAAGAACCTGCCGGCGCTGCTGGGGCTGATCGGCTGGTGGCACCGGGTCGTCTGCCGATATCCGGCCCGCGCCGTGATCCCTTACGACCAGCGGCTCTCCAGGCTGCCGGCCTATCTGCAGCAGCTTGATATGGAATCGAACGGCAAGAGCGTGACGCTGGACGGCGGCGCGGTCACCACGCCGACCGGCCCGCTGGTCTGGGGCGAGCCCGGCACCAACGGCCAGCACGCCTTCTTCCAGCTGCTGCACCAGGGCACCGACTTCATCCCGGTCGAATTCCTCGCCGCCGCTGTCGGCCACGAGCCGGAGCTGAAGCATCACCACGATCTCCTGCTCGCCAACTGCCTGGCGCAGTCGGAAGCCTTCATGAAGGGCCGCACGCTGGAGGAGGCGCGCGCGCAGATGCTGGCCAAGGGCATGAAGGCGGCCGACGTCGACAGGATCGCCCCGCACCGGGTCTTCTCTGGCGACCGCCCCTCGGTGACCATTCTCTACCGCAAGCTCGATCCGCGCACCTTCGGCCGCCTGGTCGCGCTCTACGAGCATCGCGTCTTCGTCGAGGGCACGCTGTTCAACATCAATTCCTTCGATCAGTGGGGCGTCGAACTCGGCAAGGAACTGGCAACCGGCCTGCTGCCTGTCGTGGAAGGCAAGGAGAATGCCGCAAAGCGGGATGCCTCGACTGCAGGTCTGGTGGGACACATTCACCGATTGCGCGGATCGGAGTGACAGGCTTGGCGGAGATCAAAGGCATATTGTTCGACAAGGACGGAACGCTTGTCGATTTCAACGCGACATGGTTGGGCATTGCCGACTTCATGGCCATGGATGCCGCCGAGGGCGACCGCTGGAAGGCAGACAGGCTGCTCGCGGCGGCCGGCTTCGATTTCCTCAGCAAGCGCTTCAAGCCCGATTCGATCTTCGCCTCCGGCACCAACATGGATGTCGTCGAACTCTGGTTCCCGCGCCTCTCCGAGGAGGACCAGATGCTTGCCGTGGCCCGTTTCAACGAGATCACCTCGGTGCAGGGCTCCAGCATGGCGGTGGCGCTGCCGGGCATCGTCGAGACGTTGGCCGTCCTGCACAGGCGATCCTACCGGCTTGGCGTCGCCACCAACGATTCGACCAGCGGCGCGGAAAAGACGCTGGTGACGCTCGGCGTGGCGCAGCTTTTCGACGCCGCCTATGGCTATGATTCGGTGGCCAGGCCGAAGCCGGCACCGGACACCGTCCTCGCCTTCTCCGACCTGACCGGGCTGAAGCCGGCCGAGATCGCCATGGTCGGCGACAATCGCCACGATCTCGAAATGGCGCGGGCCGGCGGCTGCGGGCTGGCGGTCGGCGTGCTCTCCGGCACAGGCACGCGGGAATCGCTGTCGGCGATCGCCGATGTCGTGCTCAATTCGGTTGCCGATCTGCCGGATTTCCTCGCCGCGCGGGTCAAGGAAACGATCTGACCGTCTCGAACGAGAAGACCCCGCTCGGCCTCGACGCCGTGCCTTTCGCATCGCCGAAGTCCGGTACCTTATATTCGGCAAGCAGTTTGAGCCGCGACAGCGGCAGATCGGCGCGGCGCGGATCGCCGACCAGCACCTCGATGCCGGCGGCGAGGCAGCGGTCGAGGAAGGGGATCACCCGCCGGGCCACTTCGTGCGCGTAGAACACGTCGCCGGCAAGCACCAGGTCGACCCCCGGTGGCGGCCCGGCGGTAATGTCTTCGCCGACCACCGTGATCGCGACGCCGTTCGCCGTGGCGTTGAGGCCGAGCGCCACGATGCCGTTACGGTCGATCTCCGCGGCTATCACCGCGCGCGCTCCGGCCTTCGCCGCGGCGATGCCGACCAGGCCCGAGCCGGCGCCGAGGTCGAGCACGCGGCGCCCCGCAACCGCTTGCGGCCGGTCGAGTATGTAACGGGCAAGGACGGTGCCGCCGGCCCAGGCATAGGCCCAATAGGGCGGCTGCGGCTCTGGCGCCGCAGCGTCCCCGTCGTCAGCCTCGGGATCGACGAGCCGCCGCAGCCCGCTGCCAGGATGGGCGCTGTAGATCTGGATTTCCGGAAGCGCGGCGACGGGCGCAAGGCGCATGTTCGCCTTGATGAAGGCCGTTGGATCGGGGCGCGTGGCCGCCATCTCCCCGCCGGCAGGATGATCG
>NZ_RZOT01000114.1:0-12413 GCF_003999085.1 Mesorhizobium sp. M4A.F.Ca.ET.090.04.2.1 | reverse complement strand
GCGCGTGTGCTGGCCAAGGATCTTGGCGCCGACTTCGTCCTCGACGGCGGGCCGAACGTTGTCGAGGAGGTAAAGGCGATCACCGGCGGCGGCGCCCATGTCGTCATCGATTTCGTCGGTGAACTCGGCGTCGAGAACATCTGCTGGAAGATGGTGCGCAAGGGCGGCCAGCTCTTCGTCGTCGGCTACGGCGGCGCGGTCAACGTTCCGACCGCGCATCTGGTCATCGAGGAGATCAACATCGGCGGCAGCCTGGTCGGCAATTTCACCGAGCTCGTCGAACTGATGGAGCTCAACGCCGACGGCAAGGTGAAGATGCACTACACCGAGTACAACCTCGCCAGCATCAACACCGCGCTCGACGACTTCAAGAACCGGCGCTTCACCGGCCGCGGCGTCATCGTTCCCTGAACCACCTGGACCGGATCCACGCCAAACGACCGCGTCGGTTCCGATCCGTCATCTGCAAGGAGAGGAATTAATGAACAAGTGCATCTGTGAATTCGTCGGCACCTTCGCGTTGGTCTTCGTCGGCTGCGCGACGGTTCTGTTCATGCGCTCCGAGGTCGGCCTGCTCGGAGTCGCCCTGGCATTCGGCCTGTCGGTGGTGGCGATGGCCTATTCGATCGGGCCGATTTCAGGCGCGCATCTCAATCCGGCGGTGAGCCTCGGCGTCTTCGTTTCCGGCCGGATGAAATCCAATGACCTTGTCGGCTATGTCGTCGCGCAATGTCTGGGAGCGATCGTCGCGTCGGCCGTGCTCTACGTGATCGTCCAGGGCAAGGGTGGCGGCTATGACGTCGCCGCGAATGGTTTTGCCCAGAACGGCTGGTCGGCCTATTCGGCGACTTCGGCGTTCCTGTTCGAAGCAGTCGCAACATTCCTGTTTGTGCTCGTCATTCTGCGTGCCACAGCCGAAGGCGGCGCGGGCGCTCTGGCAGGCCTGGCGATCGGACTGACGCTGGTCGTGATCCACCTCGCCGGCATTGCTGTGTCAGGATCCTCGGTCAATCCGGCCCGCTCGCTCGGGCCTGCTTTGTTCGCCGGTGGAACCGCGCTGTCGCAGCTCTGGCTCTATATTGTGGCCCCTTGTCTTGGCGCCGCCGCAGCCGGGCTGGCGGAGCGCGCTGGTGTGATCGGAGCCGGCGAAACGGTGTCGCAGCCGGCCTGACCGACTGCCGCCTGCGGCTCCCTTTTGGCTGAAATCCTCCCAAACCATGGCATGAATGGCATGGGTTCCCTTTTCCCCTCGTCAAACGAACTCGCGCCGGATGCCGTATTGCTCGAGCTTGCGATAGAGTGTTGGCCGCGAGATGCCGAGCCGCTGCGCGACCCGGCTAAGATTGCCATTCTCCACGGCAAGCGCATTTTTCAACGCCTGCCGTTCCGCCTCGGCGAGCGTGCCTTCAGGCACCTCCGGCGAGATGACCGCAGTGTCGCTCGACTTCGCGCTCTGTCCGGATGCGGGGGCCGTGATCTCCGCGGGCAGATCGTGAAGTCCAATATCTCGGCCGCGCGCCAGGACATGCAGACGTCCGACAAGGTTCTTCAGCTCGCGCACATTGCCCGGCCAACGATAGGCGAGCAGCGCGGCAAGCGCTTCGTGCGAGAATTCCAGCGGCTCCTCGCCTGAGGCTGCGGCGATCCTGCGGTTGAAATGCTCGACCAGCAGAAGCACATCCTCGCCGCGCTCACGCAGCGGCGGCACCGTGATCGAGACCGCGCCAATTCGGTAATAGAGATCACTGCGGAAGCGGCCCGCGGCGACTTCCTGCTTGAGATCGCGGTTGGTCGAGGCGACCAGCCGGACGTCCACAGGCCGGCCTCGGCTGTCGCCGATGCGGTTGACCACCCGCTCTTCCAGAACGCGCAGCAGGAATGGCTGGATCTCGAGCGGCATTTCGCCGATTTCGTCGAGGCTGAGCACGCCACCATTGGCAAGCTCGAAAACGCCGGGCTTGCCGTCGCGCGAGGCGCCGGTGAAGGCGCCGCCGACATGGCCGAACAGCTCGCTGCCGAACAATTCCTTTGTGATGGCGCCGCAATTCATCGCAATGAAAGGATCGTTTGCCGTGCGCCGGCTGCCGGCATGGACAAGCCGCGCAAACAGCTCCTTGCCAACGCCAGTCTCCCCTTCGACCAGCAGCGAGGCGACGCTGTTCGAGCGGGCAACGCGACAGGCGACATCGACGGCAGCAAGCAGCGCCTCGCTTTCGCCGACGATCATGGCGGCCGCGTCCTGGAGGTGCTTGTCCGCCTCCCGGTGGGTCACGCTGGAGACTGCAGGCGCCGACGGGAACACGAGCGCCGCGCCGCGCAGGTCGCCGTCGAGCTTGAGCGGCGTGATGTGGCAGGAACGCAGATGGGCCGGCAGCGCCCTGGCGATATCGGCCTCCGAGCCGGACGAAGGAAGGTTCATCAGCCAGCGCCCACGCCCAGCCTCCATCCGACCGTCCGTCATTTCAGTGGCTTCGCCATCGGGCACGTTGTTGCGGAAGATGGCGCGGCCACGATGATCGAGGATCACCAGCCCGTCTTTCCGGCGGTAGCTGGAAGCCGAGGAGATGAAAGCCTCGAGCAGGCGCGTTCGTTGCTCCGCCTGCTGCTCGGCCAATGCCTTTTCGATCTGCCGGGCCGTTGCGGCGACCAGAGCGGTGTTATGCGGCCGGAAGATCGGCGAATAGCCCGACAGGTCGACGACACCGATGATCTTGCCGTCCAGTGGATCGCGGATCGGCGCACCGGCGCAGGTCCAGGACTTGATGCCGGCGCAGAAATGCTCGGCAGCATGGACGAAAGTCGGCTCCCCGGTCCACAGTGCCGTACCTATGCCATTGGTTCCGACAGCGTCCTCGTTCCATTTGCCGCCGATGGCAAGGTGGATATCCATGCCGTTATGCAGTGTCTTCTTGTCGCCGATAGCGTCGATCAACACCCCGTCGCTGTCGGCAAGAACCAGCATAGCGCCTGTTCCCTCCAGCAGCTGGCCGATGGAGGCGAAGGACCGACGCGCCGCCGCGAGCAGTTCGGCATTGGCCCGGGTCAGAAATTCGATCTCGTCGCGATCGCTGTTGAGCGGGGCTTCATGCCCTTGCGCATTGATGCCGCCGGTTGCGCTGCGATACCAGGAGTCGTGAATGAGCGAGCGGACGTGGCTTGGCTTGATTGGATCGCGGGCACATTTGGGTTCGTCGGCCAGAAAATCTTCCCAGGCGCGCATGGTGGCGCGCTCGTCATAATCGATGTTGCCCAGAACCATTTGCCTGCCGGCTGACGGCGCACGCGCCGGAAGAGCATCGATCTTCATCTGACTGGGACCCGGATCACGTTTCATTCAGTCATCACGGAACCTTTGAGACCATCGCTATGTGTTCTCGGCGATCCGGACGTCGCGTCCAATTGGTTAGCCGATGCCGAGCTTGGCGCCGATTTCGGCGGCAAGCTGTTCTTCGGAGTAAGCGCCGGTGAGGCGCATCCCATCCATGTCGGCAAGCTTGGCAGCTACGGTTTCGTCGACCGGCGCGAAGTAGCCATTCTGTTTCGTCGCCAGCACGAAAATCTGTTCCCGGTCGCGATCGCGTACGTCGCCGATGTGATGGAGCTGGCGGCCCGTGTTTTGATCCTTCGAGACCACGCGACCGTTGATGCTGATATGGACAGACGGCCTGGCTTCCGACGCCGACACCGGGGCACCACCAACGTGGATGATAAGGCCCTCGACCTTTGGCAACTGGCGTGGCTTTTTGGAAGCTGAATAACCGCCGGCGCTGAGCTGGTCGGCAAGGCGGACGATGGTGGAGCGATTTTGCTCGATCAGTCGTTTGATCTGTACGTCCTCGCGCCGCGGGCCATCCCGCTTGGAGATGATCTCGACCATGAATCCTCCCAGATTCGTTGGCAGTGCTGTTAGGGCAATTCTTCTCCTTTGCAGCGAACCTTACACTGCCACAGTCGGGTTCGCCATTCATATTAGTTAGCGCCGAAATAGGTGTCGTTGGTAGCAGGTGGCTGCTACAAAGGGCTGGTACTCGTACGTCTGAGTAATGCCCGCGTCAGGCTGCCTTGGCTTGCCCGTTACCAGCCATACGACCCGGTCCAAATCCCTGCATAGCCAAACGCACCTGCGACGCTTCCAGGGAATCGAGCTCGGCATGGTCGAGGTCGTCGTGGCCGAGAACGTCCATTATCCGCCTGGTGGTCGGACCGGGGATGGCAATAGGAGCTTTTTTTATCGGTGGCACCGTGCGTCCGCTAGCCAGGTATGTTCCGGAAACCAGGAACACCATCAGCGTCGAATCGAGAATGTCATGGCCGACAAGGGTGCCGGTCAGGCCGCCAATGACATAGACGATGACGGTGACGACGATCATTGTCGCACCGAACCGCTCGACTGGATCGGCACTGAGGCGCAGGACCCTTGCTGCGTTCCAGACCGCCGCGCCGAAGATTGTCGCGAGAGCCAGAGCTCCAAGCAACCCGGCTTCGACAAGAGCGGTCAAAAAGCCGTTGTGAAAGTGGTTGAAACCTTGGTTCGTCCCAAATCGCTCCTTGAATCCCTCCTGGGTAAGCGTGCGACTGGCGGAAATGCCGTGGCCGAAAAATGGGGCTTCACGAAATGCATCGAGGCCTATGTCCCAGAGTCCAACCCGCAATCCGAGTGGAGTGGAATGATCGCCTCTGGTGGTGAGGGCCTGCCAGTCATCGAAGAGGAAATGAGTGCGATCCACGATGATCGGAAATGTAATTGCCGCCGTTAACAAGCTGGAAGCGCCTGCTACCACCAGCAACCGCCTCATATTCGCTCGAGTGAACCTCCGGCGATTGACCACAAGGATGGCGACAACGGCAACCAATAAGGCCACCCAAACCATACGCGAGCCCGAGTAGACAGTCGCCACGACCCCGGCGAGTGCGGCGACAGAGAGTGGCTTCCAGGCTTTCTCCATTCCCGACAGAGCGCCCGAAAGGCACATCATCACGGCGAGACAGGTGACAGTCGCAAAAACGATCGGATTTCCAGCCCCCCCTTCTGCCCTGAGCATCCCGATCCAGTAATATTGGACGATGGCGAGGACCAACGCACCGCTACAGGCCGCAGCGCTCGCAAGCACAGCAATGCGCGCAAGGCTGGCCTTATCGATGATGCTCCAGGTCGAATAGGAGATCGGGAAGAACAGCAAGGTGACCAGCGGCAGGAAATACGCGACGTCAGCCCGCAGCGTACCGTTGACGATCGAGGCCAGAACCATAGCCGCGCAGTAGGCATAGATCGCAATGGTCATGGCAAGCATCGGCCGGTCGACATTGAAGCGCCGCCGTTTGGCTGCCAGCAGCAGCACCGACCAGAGTGCGCCGCCATGAAAGACGAAGCTCACCGCCGATCCCAGCACAGGTGGCGAAAAGAAACAGGCGATGGAGAAGTAGATGATGACCTGCGCGGGTGTGAGATGCCGCCGGAGCGATATGAACGGGTTCAATGCCTTGCTTCGCAATCTTCCAGATTGTGCACGGATCGTTCGAAGGTCCCCGCCATCCCTTTTCCCGAGCCGGTATAGCCGCTGGCTCCGGTATCCGATAGTGCAATACCGCCGCGCCCCGCAACCGGCTGTGAGGGCGGGCAGTCCTGACTGAAATTGTCGGCCACGCGCCACCTCAAGCCGCGACAGCCGTTGAAACTCCCTGGTGTGCTTCCCGCCATGATTGGAACATCAATACGTCCCAGAGCGGATACTGGTGGTTGCGCTGTCCAGAAAGGTGTTCGGACCAAGCGCGCCGAATCGCCTCCGGCCGGAAGAAGCCATCTTCGCGCAGCCGGCGCTCGTCGAGCAGCGCCTCGGCCCAATGGCGCAGCGCACCGCGCAGCCAGGTGTCGATCGGTACGCCAAAGCCCATCTTTGGGCGTTCGATGAGCCCGCGAGGGATATGCCTGTACAGGAGTTGCCTGAGTGGCCACTTCGTCTTGTTCTCGGCCCGCAGGATGGAGAGCGGCAACGAGAGCGCGAAGCCTACCAGCCGATGGTCGAGCAGCGGCACGCGGGTCTCGAGGCCGACAGCCATTGCCGCGCGGTCGACTTTCACCAGAATGTCGTCCGGCAGATAGCTCATCATGTCGAGATACATCATCCGCTCGACGCTGCCCGGTAAGGTCGGAAGTGCTTCCAATCCGGTCAGCATCGTGGGTGGCTCGACCGCATCGGGAATGATCTCGGACGGCTCCCAGTGCGAGCAGAGACGACGATAGACGTCGTTCATGGTTCGAAGCGAAAGGACCGACGCCGCCTTGTGGATCTTGTCGCCTACCCGCTCGCGCCGAAGGCGTCGCGGCAAGAGCGGCATGATCCCGCCTGCGACGTTGTCATACAGTTCGGGGGACGGCAGTGTTGCCAGGCTGGCCGACACGCGACGCAGGCCGATCGGGATGCGGGAAAGCTTGTTCCAGAGCGCGTCAGCGAGCGCGTAGCGCGTGTAACCGGAAAACAACTCATCTCCGCCGTCGCCCGACAGCGCAACGGTGACACTGCCACGCGCCAGTCTGGAGACGAGGAAAGTCGGGATTTGCGACGAGTCCGAAAACGGCTCGCAATAGATGCCCGGCAGTTGCGGCACGACGTCGAGGGCGTCCCGGTCGCTCAAATATAGTTCCGTATGGTCTGTGCCGAGATGGCGCGCCACATGTTCGGCATGATCGGCTTCGTTATAGCCGGCTTCGGCGAATCCGATCGTGAACGTTCGCACAGGCCGCGAACTGATCGACTGCATGACCGCCACGATTGCGGAAGAATCTATGCCGCCGGAGAGGAAGGCGCCGAGCGGTACATCGGCTATCATCTGCCCTTCGAGTGCGCGGCGAAGATGGCGCTCGACTTCGTCGACCGCTTCCTGTGGGCTTCCTTGAAAAGGTTCACGGCGACCCTGTTCCGCGACCTCCCTCGCGCTCCAATAGCTCTCTACGCGTGGCTCGCGCACAGGATCGGAAAGAACGAGAAGGTGGCCAGGTCTTAATTTGCGGATGCCCTCATAGATGCTGTACGGCGCGGGAATGTAGTTGTGGCGCATCAATAGCGCCAGCGCATTCCGGTCGATCGCTGGGCGCCAGTCGGGAAGCAGATGAAACGCCTTGGGCTCGGAGGCGAAGGCAAACGCCTTACCAACACGGCCATAATACAGGGGCTTCTCCCCCAGGCGATCGCGCCCGAGAAGAAGGGTTCTCTCTTTCCGGTCCCACAGGCCGAACGCGAACATGCCTGTGGCCAACTCAAGAGCTTGTTTTAGCCCCAGTTCCTCGATCGCAGCCAGAAGGACCTCGGTGTCGGAATGCCCGCGCCAGGCACGATCGCCATGTTCCCGATCGAGAAGCGTGCGCATCTCACCGTGATTGTAGAGTTCGCCGTTGAAGACGATGACGTAACGGCCGCCGTGCGAAGTCATGGGCTGGGCGCCAGCCGATGACAGATCTATGATTGCCAGCCGTCGTTGACTAAGCGCGACACCCGCCTCAGCATCAGTCCAGACGCCGTCGCCGTCCGGCCCTCGGTGCCGGATCATGTCGGCCATGCGACGTACAGTGGAGGCGCCGCTGCTCGTCGCGGCCACGCCACCCACAATGCCGACAATACCGCACATCCGGCGTCGTTGCTCCCATGATGGCCTGTCCCCGAGTCCTGTTCTCTATGCAAAATCAGAGAGAGGAAAATCGGGCGGCTATTAATCCGTTCGCACGAAACACCATTGACCGCAGCCGGTTCCGAAAAGGCCGATTCCTGGAGTGACGTTCAGGCGCTGCTTCGTGCGAAACCCAAGCTTTTCCACGGCCGTCTCCAGCTCGACAGCCGAGGTGGATTGATAGGGGTACCCGCCAAGCCAGTCGTCGACATCCGCCAAGAACTCCATGCCCCGGCGTTGGCGATAGTTCTTTACGAAAGAGATCGCGTCCCGATGCCGCAGCGTTCTTGCCAACATATAGGCGCAGACAAAAAGCGCCCTTACCGGAGGTCGCAGCCACTGATGGGAGGAGTAGAGCCTCTTTTCGACCGTCCACAGCCCGCACAGCGGCGTCTTCAGGTAGATCGCAATTCCCAATCGCCCCCCGCGACCAACGAGATCGGTCGCATTGCGGATCGCTGCCCACATATCGCCCGTATGGTGCAGGACACCCCACGAGTAGACAATGTCGAACGTCCCGGACGGGAGCGACGCTTTATCGAGGATGTCGGCTCGCTCCACACTCCATTCCGCTCCCGACGCAAACCGGGAAAGAACGGCTTTGGTTGTTTCGACGCAGCGGACGTCGTAGTCGAGCGCCCGGACCTTCGCCGCGCCTAGCCGAAGGGCGGCCGCCGAATGCAGGCCCGATCCGCAGCCGATGTCCAGAAATGTCTTCCCGTCCAAATCGCCCACCAGACGGCGAAGATCCTCGCAAGCCCGGTCCAGGTGTTCGTCCTCGAAGCGCGCGGCGAGCTCGGACCAGTTGCGGCCGAAATCATAGCGCGCGTTCATTGGCTTCCCATCCGTCGTCCTTTTCTCAAAGACCAAGGGAATCGGATCATACTCGATAGAATTCCCGATACCATTCCACGAAACGCGGAACCCCGATTTCGACCGGAATCTTCGGCTTGAAGCCGGTCGCCTCTTCAAGTGAGCTGACATCTGCGAAAGTTGCCGGGACGTCACCCGGCTGGAGCGCCATGAGGTTGCGGTTTGCCTTCCGCCCGAGTGCGTCTTCCAGCACCTCGATCAAGCGGTTCAGCTGAACGGGCGAATTCCCGCCGATATTATGGATCCTGAAAGGCGCGCTGCTTGTCGCGGGGTCGGGGGCCGAACTCTTCCATTGCGGATTTGCTGTTGCGGGCTGCTGCATCACGCGGTCAATGCCCTCGACAATGTCGTCGATATAGGTGAAATCTCGCTGCATGTTGCCATAGTTGAAGACGTCGATCGGTTCGCCAGCGAGAATGGCCTTGGTGAAGATGAACAGGGCCATGTCTGGCCGTCCCCAGGGACCATAGACAGTGAAGAAGCGCAATCCTGTCGTCGGCAGGCCGAAAAGATGGCTATAGGTATGCGCCATCAGTTCGTTGGCCTTCTTGCTTGCGGCATAAAGGCTCAGCGGATGGTCCGCTGGATCGTGAACGGAGAACGGCATCCGTGTGCTGCCGCCATAGATCGAACTGGAAGACGCATAGACCAGATGGCCGACCGAGGCACGTCGGCATCCCTCCAGGATGTTAAGGAAGCCGGTGAGATTGCTTTCCGCATAGGCGTGCGGATTGGTAAGCGAATAGCGAACGCCGGCTTGGGCTGCGAGATTGACCACGATCTCCGGAGTGACCGAGAGAAGAAGCGCAGAAATGCGATCTCGGTCGGTGAGGTCGATTTGATCGAAACGAAAATTCGGAAATTCTTTCAAGCGAGCGAGCCGGGCTCGCTTCAGGTTGATGTCGTAATATTCATTCATGGAATCGAGGCCGACAACCTGCCGGCCATCAGCGAGAAGCCTCTGGCAGAGGTGGAATCCTATGAAGCCAGCCGCGCCGGTGATCAGAATCGGCCTGGTCGATGTCAATGTGTACTCCTAGGTTGCAGGCCGAGCTCACAGGCTCCAGTATTTTATCACTCCAGGAACTTCATTCGGCTTGATGGCCGACTTGACGTCGAACAGCGTTCCACCTGGCCTGATCATTTGGAAAATACGGGATTTCTCCCTCGATAGATAATGCTTGTGAGGAACCGCCAGAACAAGCGCCTGCAAATCGTTTATCTCGTCGAGTGGCAGGATTGTTTCACCATATTCGCGTCGAGCGGTTTCGGCATCGGCAAGAGGATCGTGGACCTTGGGGGCAATGCCGAACTGCCTCAGTTCCCTGACCATGTCGAAAACACGGCTGTTGCGCAAATCCGGAACATCCTCCTTGAAGGTCAGTCCGAGAATGCCGACGGAAGCTCCCTTCACGGGCATATCTGAACGGATCAGCTGTTTGACCACTTGTTGAGCAACGAAGGCTCCCATGCCGTCATTGATGCGGCGGCCGGCGAGGATGATCTGCGGATGGTAGCCCTCAGCCTCCGCCTTGGCGGTCAGATAGTACGGGTCGACACTTATGCAGTGGCCACCCACGAAGCCCGGCTTGAACGGAAGAAAGTTCCATTTCGTTGACGCGGCATCAAGGACGTCCTGCGTCCGAATATCAAGCCGCTCGAAGATCATTGCGAGTTCATTCATCAGCGCGATGTTGAGATCGCGCTGCGTATTTTCAATTACTTTCGCGGCCTCGGCCACCTTGATCGACGGGGCGCTGTAGACACCGGCATCGATGATCCGGCTGTAGACGCCCGCCACACGCTCCAGCGCTTCGGTATTCTCGCCAGAGACGACTTTGACGATTCGTCGCAGCGAGTGTTCGCGATCGCCGGGGTTGGCTCGTTCAGGTGAATAGCCCAGCGCGAAGTCGTGAGGATGCCGCAGACCGGAAATCTGCTCGATGATGGGTCCACAAAAATCTTCGGTAACGCCGGGATAGACCGTCGATTCGAAGACGACGACCGCGCCTTTGCTCACCACTTCCCCGACGAGTTCGGATGCCAGCTTCAGAGGAGCGAGATCGGGGGCACGATTGATGTCGATAGGGGTGGGCACGGCAACCACGAAGAAAGTAGCGCCTTTCAACATCTTCCGGTCGGTCGTAAATACGATCGACGATTCCTTGAGCTCCGTGGCGTCAACCTCTCCCGTACGATCGACGCCGTCGCGCAGCTCGTTGATTCGGCGCTCGCTGATATCGAAGGCGATCGTTGCCGGGAAAATCTTTCCAAACGCGACGGCTACTGGAAGGCCGACATAGCCTAGGCCGATTACAGCAATGCGTTCGGTCATCCGTGGATTTCCTCAGGTCGCTTATGACTCGAGGCGCTTGTATGGCAGGCGGTGGGTTAATTCAACGATGCGTCGTTGCGAAGGCGGAAGTCTCCACTCAAAAGAAGTCCGCCGCCGATGCCTGTACCACTCAACAACTCAGACCGACCGATACTGTGGATAACATGCCGCAGGGTTGGGTTTCGGGACCCGAGACCTTACAAGAGGCGGCTGGCCTGCTGCAATCAGCCTAAGATGTTGAACGCATGAACCGTATCGTCGTCATTGTGAGCGAGCCAAAGTCCCTTGCAACCACTCGAGGACATTTTCTCCTTGCGCTGCGTGTGGCCGGATACGAAGTTCATGCCGCGGCGCCGTTCGATGAGATGACCGTGCGATGGCTGACCGGAAACGGCATTCGTTTTCATCATCTGCCGATGGCGCGCGCGGCAGTCGGCCCGATCGGCGATGCGATTTTGGCGCTCCGTCTCTACAGAAAAATACGGGAACTCAGACCTCAGGTCGTGTTGACCTGCGCAATCAAGCCAATCGTTTATGGCATACCCGTAGCGTTGATTGCACGCGTCCCGCGTC
Organism: Mesorhizobium sp. M4A.F.Ca.ET.090.04.2.1; assembly: GCF_003999085.1. NCBI lineage: Bacteria > Pseudomonadati > Pseudomonadota > Alphaproteobacteria > Hyphomicrobiales > Phyllobacteriaceae > Mesorhizobium > Mesorhizobium sp. M4A.F.Ca.ET.090.04.2.1. The sequence continues at coordinate 970 of NZ_RZOT01000114.1, read as the reverse complement.
GGCACGCGCTTATCACTGGCCTCGGCTATGCGTTCACGGACCGCCATAAATCGCTGCGCTGGAGGGTCATCAACGCCGCGGCTCGACTTCTTTATGCAGCAAGCCTGCGCGGCGCCACGACGGTGACGTTCCAGAACGAGGACGATCGAGATGATTTCCGTCGCCTGGGGCTCCTCGGGCGGACCCCAGCCAGTGTCGTCAACGGTTCAGGGGTCGACCTGGATCGTTTCAGGGTTGCGCCACTGCCGGAGGAGCCGCGATTTCTTATGATCGCCCGCCTGCTTCGCGACAAAGGCCTTGCCGAATACCTGGGTGCCGCGAAGCTGGTGAAGGCGGTCCGGCCGGAGGCTCGCTTCGACCTGGTCGGTGATACGGATCCAAATCCCGCGGGATTTCCGGTCTCGGAGGTTGAGGCAGCCGTCGCGGACGGAACGATCCGCTATCACAGGGGTGTCGAAGATGTCCGTCGGGTGATCGCCGACTCGCGTATTTACGTGCTTCCCTCCTATCGCGAGGGCACATCGCGCTCGGTTCTGGAAGCAATGGCAATGGGTCGTCCGGTGATAACGACGGATGCGCCAGGCTGTCGCGCGCCGATCGTCCCCGGGGTAAACGGCCTGTTGGTGCCGGTCGGTGCCACGACCTCCCTGGCCGAGGCCATGATCCGTCTGATCGACAACCCAGATGAGGCCAGATGCATGGCCAGGAACAGTCGGTCGATTGCCGAACAGCGCTATGATATTCAGAAAGTTACTGCTCATATGATGGAAATCATCGAAGGCGGGCAATGGGCCGCAGGATGACATCTGCAGAAAAGCCAGCGTCGAACCGATATGAATTCGGAGCCTATTGGGCTTCATTCATCGACAAGTCCTACTCCGCTGAACGCCGCCAGGCGGCGGCCGGCAAGCTCCTGTCCTTCCTGGGCAAAGACCGAACGGAGACTAGGCGATATGCGGCTGGCCGTCTT
>NZ_RZOT01000113.1:0-12642 GCF_003999085.1 Mesorhizobium sp. M4A.F.Ca.ET.090.04.2.1 | reverse complement strand
GGGGGAGATGGCCGGCAGGCCAGAGGGGGGCGCCGTAGAGCACCGACATCAACCGGCCACCCTCATTTGCAGCTCGCGCGCCCCTTCCAGCCCAAGCGGCAGATGCGTCGCCGCCACGATGATCCCCCCATCCGCAAGATGCACCCGCATCAGTCCGCCAAACCTCTCCTCCGACGCCTTGTCCAACCCCGCCGTCGGCTCGTCGAGCAGCCAGATCGGCCGGTGGCTGACCAGGAGTTTTGCGATCGAGGCGCGCCGCCTTTGCCCGGTCGACAAATAGCCAAACGGCAGATGGCCGATGCCGCCGAGCCCGACGGTCGCCAGCGCCTCGTCCACGCTAAACGCCGGCTCACCGGAAAAGTCGCGCCAGAAGCGCAGATTCTCCGCCACGCTCAATGCCGTCTTCATCGCGTTTAGATGACCGAGATAGTGGCAGGCCGAGGCGACCGTGGGGAAGGCCTCGCCACCGCCTTCGACCCGGACCTGCCCTTCAGCAGTCCGCAGCAGTCCGGCGATGACCCTCAGCAGCGTCGACTTGCCGGCGCCGTTCGGGCCGGTGACGACAAGTGCCTCGCCCTTCTCGAGCGCAAAGCCGATGCCGGAAAAGACCGTCTCGCCGCCGCGCTCGCCGCCCAGATTTTCGGCGATCAGCCGCATCATTGCCCGTTCCGAAAGCACCGTTTCGCGGCCGTCGCCGCATCGCACAAATTTGCCTTTCGACTGTCTAGAACTATTCCAGGAAATTCTCTATATGCGGATCATCCGTGCCAGCGGTCGGCGCGGGAACAGAATTGGCGCCGAACCAGCGCACGCGCCGCCTTGAACGGCTCGGGTTGCTTGGGAGCGGACAGCGGAAATGGCCGTACCCGCACCTTTGCGCGTGATTGCATGCCATCGGCGTCCGTTCCCTTTCAGGCTGAACAGACAAGGACGGATCGCACGTGTCAAAATCCCTCGACAGTTTCAAATGCCGCCGCACCCTGACCGCGGGTGGCGCTGACTATGTCTATTTCGACCTTACCGAGGCCGAGAAGAACGGCCTCGCCGGCATTGCCCGGCTGCCCTATTCGATGAAGGTGCTGCTGGAGAATCTTCTGCGCAACGAGGACGGCCGCTCCGTCACCAAGGAGAGCATCCAGGCGGTGGCCGGCTGGCTGACCGACAAGGGCACCGCCGGCGTCGAGATCGCCTACCGTCCGGCCCGCGTTTTGATGCAGGATTTTACTGGCGTTCCGGCGGTGGTCGATTTGGCCGCCATGCGCGACGGCATCAAGGCGCTCGGCGGCGATCCGGAAAAGATCAACCCGCTGGTGCCGGTCGACCTCGTCATCGACCACTCCGTCATCGTCGACGAGTTCGGCACGCCGATGGCCTTCGCCCGCAATGTCGAGCTCGAGTATGAGCGCAACGAGGAGCGCTACAAGTTCCTGAAATGGGGCCAGCAGGCCTTCCGCAACTTCCGCGTCGTGCCGCCCGGCACCGGCATCTGCCACCAGGTCAACCTCGAATATCTTGGCCAGGTCGTCTGGACGAACAGCGAGGACGGCGAGACCACCGCCTATCCCGACACCTGCGTCGGTACCGATTCGCACACCACCATGATCAACGGCCTCGGCGTGCTCGGCTGGGGCGTCGGCGGCATCGAGGCCGAGGCGGCGATGCTTGGCCAGCCGGTTTCCATGCTCCTGCCCGAGGTCATCGGCTTCCGCCTCACCGGCAAGCTCAAGGAAGGCGTCACCGCCACCGACCTCGTGCTTACCGTCACCCAGATGCTGCGCAAGAAGGGCGTTGTCGGCAAGTTCGTCGAGTTCTTCGGCCCCGGCCTATCCAACATGACACTGGCCGACCGCGCCACCATCGGCAACATGGCGCCGGAATATGGCGCCACTTGCGGCTTCTTCCCGGTCGACAGCGAGACCATCCGGTATCTGACGATGTCCGGCCGCGAGGAAAGCCGCATCGCGCTGGTCGAGGCCTATTCGAAGGCGCAGGGCATGTGGCGCGACGCCGGCTCCGCCGACCCGGTCTTCACCGACCTGCTCGAGCTCGATCTCGGCGACGTCGTGCCGTCGATGGCAGGCCCGAAGCGCCCTGAGGGCCGCGTCGCGCTGGAAGGCATTCCGGCCGGCTTCGCCAAGGCGATGGAGACCGAGTACAAGAAGGCCGCCGAGATCTCCAAGCGCTACGCGGTCGAAGGCACCGACCACGATCTCGGCCATGGCGACGTCGTCATCGCCGCCATCACCTCGTGCACCAACACCTCGAACCCGAGCGTGCTGATCGGCGCCGGGCTGCTCGCCCGCAACGCCAACCGCGTCGGCCTGAAGCAGAAGCCGTGGGTGAAGACCTCGCTGGCGCCAGGCAGCCAGGTGGTCGCCGAATACCTGGAAAAATCCGGCCTGCAGCAGGAGCTCGACCAGATCGGCTTCAACCTGGTTGGCTTCGGCTGCACCACCTGCATTGGCAATTCCGGCCCGCTGCCGGCGCCGATCTCCAAGACAATCAATGACAAAGGCTTGATTGCTGCCGCGGTCTTGTCCGGCAACCGCAACTTCGAGGGCCGCGTCTCGCCGGACGTGCAGGCGAACTATCTCGCGTCGCCGCCGCTGGTCGTCGCCCATGCGTTGGCCGGCACGGTGACCAAGGACCTGACCACCGAGCCGCTCGGCGAAGGCAGCGACGGCAAACCGGTCTACCTCAAGGACATCTGGCCGAGCGCGGCCGAGATCCAGGAGTTCATCGAGAAGAACGTCACGCGCGAGCTGTTCGCCCGCAAATATGCCGACGTCTTCAAGGGCGACGAATACTGGCAGAAGGTCAAGGCGCCGGAAGGCCAGACCTATGCCTGGGACGACAGCTCGACCTATGTGCAGAACCCGCCCTACTTCGCCGGCATGACCTCGGGCTTCGGCAAGATCGGCGACATCAAGGGCGCGCGCGTGCTCGGCCTCTTCGGGGACAAGATCACCACCGACCACATCTCGCCGGCGGGCTCGATCAAGGCCGCCTCGCCGGCCGGCAAGTACCTGACCGAACATGGCGTCGGCGTCGCCGACTTCAACCAGTACGGCACGCGGCGCGGCAATCACGAGGTGATGATGCGCGGCACCTTCGCCAACATCCGCATCCGCAACCACATGCTGGGCGAGAACGGCCGCGAGGGCGGCTACACCATCCACTACCCCTCGAAGGAGGAGATGTCGATCTACGACGCCGCGATGGAGTACAAGAAGGAAGGCGTGCCGCTGGTCATCTTCGCCGGCGTCGAATACGGCAACGGCTCGTCGCGCGACTGGGCGGCCAAGGGAACGAACCTCCTTGGTGTCCGCGCGGTCATCGCTCAGTCCTTCGAGCGCATCCACCGCTCGAACCTGGTCGGCATGGGCGTCATCCCCTTCGTCTTCGAGGACGGCACCTCATGGGCTTCCCTCAACCTCAAGGGTGACGAGCTGGTCGAGATTGACGGGCTGGACGCCATCAAGCCGCGCCAGAAGATGGGCGCCAAGGTCACCTATGGCGATGGCACGGTGAAGAACGTGCCGATCATCTGCCGCATCGATACGCTGGATGAGCTCGACTACTTCAAGAACGGCGGCATCCTGCAATACGTGCTGCGCGATCTGGCAGCATAGTGAAAGGCAGTACGGGAGTAGGGGAATAGGGCAGAAGGTTAGGCCGTTTGCCCCAGCTTCACCCTATTCCCTGCTTCCTTGCTGCCGCACTCCCCTATTCCCCTGCCCTTCGGGGCGCCCTGACGCGCCACCGCCGCCAGCAGCACGCCCAACATCAGCCCGTTGAGGATGTGCCACAGGAAATGCGTGCCTAGCGGAAAGCTGGCGCAAACCAGTGGATCAGCCATCCGGCAGCCGACCGAGACGACGAAGATCGCCGAAGCCACCAGGATATAGCGGCCGGCGCCGCTGCCGCTGGCCGCCGTCCATACGCCAAAGACGGCAAGCGCCAGGAACGGCGGCAGGTAGCCGGTCGTGCCGTTCGAGGCCTGCCGCAGCCAGTCCGGCACCGCATAGGTCAACAGGCCGGCGGCGGCATAGAAGACGACGAAGGCGGCGATCGCCTTGCCCCACTCCAGACCGAGAAACCGGCGCAGGTTGAACAGCGTGAAAGCCAGCGTGAAGCCGGCGATGGGCAGCACGTCGGCCCAGATCGTGAACTTGACGGCGAAGGTGTGGAACAGCGTCGAGCCGATCCCGATCGCCACCACCCACCAGGCCAGAATCGCGGCGAACGTTCCGGTCCCATGCCGCCGCACTTCCCGCACGCCCCACAATCCAGCGGCAATAAAGGCAAGATTGGTCAAAGCATTGGCCGGCTCGGCCCAAAGTTCCGGCCCGGTCCGCTCGCAGTAAAGGTCGACGGGCGCCAAGAGAGTCTGCCACATGACGATGATGCGCCCTCCGAATCGAACCGCGGCGTGAAGTGCAGGCATCCTTCCTATTGCGGCCCTGCGCGTGCTTGCAACGGTGAAAATTTCACCGCAACGTGACTTCCCGTTGACCGGCGCTTCTGCCACATATTTTGGCAATCAGAACAAGGCCGGCGTCACCGGCGGGAATCGGAACGGCCATGGCATTTGCAAAACCCTCGCGGCTCGCGGCACTCGCGCTGGCGCTGTCGGCATGTGCCGGCACGGCGCTGGCAGGCGAGCTCGAAAAGCCCCAGGCCGACAAACCGCTAGGCGTGGTCGAGCTTTTCACCAGCCAGGGCTGCAGCTCCTGCCCGCCGGCCGATGAGTTCTTTGCCGAGCTTGCCGGCAAGCAGGACATCGTCGCGCTCGCCTATCACGTCAACTACTGGGACTATCTCGGCTGGCAGGACACGCTGAGCAACAAGGAAAACACCGACCGGCAGTATGACTATATGCGTGCCTTCGGCAGCCGCTCTGTCTACACGCCGCAAGCCGTGATCAACGGCCGCAGCCACGTCAACGGCGCCAGCCGCAAGGAAGTCGACGGCACGCTGGTGCGCCTCGACCGAACCGGCGAGGGCATGCGCGTCGGCGTGACGGTCAGCCACACCAGCGACCGCGTCATGATCGATGCCGGCGACGCCGGCAACGGCCCGAACGACGCCCATGTGGTGATCGTCTATTTCGAACCGCCGCAAACGATCAAGATCGGCCAGGGCGAGAACAGCGGGCGTCGCCTGACCTATTGGAACGCTGTCTCCGACATCCAGATCGCCGGCATGTGGCACGGCAAGGCGCAGCGCTACGAATTGCCGATGACCGAGATTTCCAAGAAGGCCGGCTGCGCGGTGCTGCTGCAGTCGGTCGGTAAGGATGGCATGCCCGGCCCGATCCTCGGCGCTGCGTTTATTCGCAAGCCCGACCGCCTTTGACCCCAGCCTTCGAGCAATAAAAAACCGGCGTCAGCTTGCTTCTGACGCCGGTCATTTAGGTTTTGGGATCGTCGCACCCGATTTTCCAACGGAAAACCGAGGTTGGTTCGATCCGACGCAGACCCGTGGGCGGGGGGCTTGGGGTTTACGAGCCGGTGCCGGACCGAACCGTCTCAGGCAACGCCGGTAAACTCGTCGGACATTGGGGCATGAGCGCGGATAAATTGTGGCGACAATGTGTCAGAGCATCACCAATTCCAACACGCGGTTCGCAAACGTGACTGGACGTTCCGGAAACAGCGCGGCTCCGGCATGCTTAGCCGGGTCTTGCAATTCCACGGCGAACGGGCCAACTTCTGAGGGCGAAGATTCATTCGAAGGATCGAGGCATGACCGATCGCGGTGGCAGTGGGACGGAGGATGGGGACGCATCCGCAATATTGATCCCGCTGCATGAGGCCCGACGCGAGCGCCTCGACCAGCCGGTGCGCTTCGACCGGCGAGAACTCGACCAGATCCTCAGGCTCTACGGACGCATGGTCGCCGCCAATGAATGGCGCGACTATGCCATTGACCATCTCTCCGACCGGGCCGTCTTTTCCGTCTTCCGCCGCGCCAGCGAGGTGCCGCTGTTCCAGATCGTCAAGGACCCGAAGCTGGCGCGCCGCCAGGGCGCATTCTCTGTCATCGCCGCCGGCGGCCGTATCCTGAAGCGCGGCCAGGAGCTCGGCCGCGTGCTCGGCGTCTTCGATCCCAAGCTGAAGGTTATCGAGGCCTGAGCTGGGAAGTCGAAGAGGAACTGGAGAACTGGAGAACTGGAGAACTGGAGAAATGAGGAACTGAAGAATTGAGGAATTGAGGAATTAGGGAAGAAGGCACTCAGGGCCTGATGTAACCGCCGTCTTCCTTTTGTTCTTCAGTTCTCCAATTCCCCGGTTCCTCATTTCCCCCTTAGTCCATCACGGAACCTCCGCTCCGGCCACGAATCCGGATCCGGCGAAAGTCCTGCCCCGCCATTCAGCGACAGTTGCATGAACACCGTGTCCAGCCAGCGTCCGTGCTTGTAGCCGGAGCCCTCGAGGCGGCCGGAATGGCGGAAGCCGAGCTTCTCGTGCAGCCGCACGGAGGCACTGTCGGCGTGGCCGTCGCCGATGACGGCGATGATCTGACGAAAGCCCGCCGCCTCGGCCGCCTCGATCAGCCCTTGCATCAGCAGACGCCCGACACCCTGGCCCTTGGCCTCGGGCGCGACATAGACCGAATCCTCGACAACGAAACGATAGGCAGGGCGTGGCCGGAACGGGCCGGCATAGGCATAGCCGAGCACGACGCCATCCCTTTCAGCCACCAGATAGGGGAAGCCGCCCGCCGCCAGGCTGTCGAATCGGCTGCCCATCTCGGCGCGGCTGGGCGGCTCCAGCTCATAGCTTGCGGTGCCATGCGTCACTGCATCGGCGTAAATTTCCGTGATTCGGTTGAGGTTTGCCGTCGTTGCGGCTCTGATCGCGATGCTGCTCATAATTTATGCAAACTGTTCATCTGCCTCCCATAACAGCAAAGGCTCGGACAAAAGAAAAGGGCGGCCGTTGGGCCGCCCTTCGTGAACTCAGTGGTCCAGTGCCGATCAGCGGCGGTCGCCCATGAACTGCAACAGGAACATGAACAGGTTGATGAAGTCGAGATAAAGCGTCAGCGCGCCCATGATGGCCTTGCGGCCGGCGACGTCGGTGGCGTCGCCCTCGAAATACATCTCCTTGATCTTCTGCGTGTCATAGGCGGTCAGGCCGGCGAAGATCAGCACGCCGATCGCCGAAACCGCGAACGACAGCGCCGAGGACTGCAGGAAGATATTGATCACCATGGCGACGATCAGGCCGAACAGCCCCATGATCAGGAACGAGCCGACTGCGGTCAGGTCGCGCTTGGTCGTATAGCCATAGAGCGACAGCGCGCCGAAGGCGGCGGCCGTGGCGAAGAAGGTCTGCGAGATGCTGGCCGTCGTGTAGACCAAAAAGATCGACGACAGCGACAGGCCGACGAGACCGGCATAGACCCAGAACGTGGTCTGCGCCGCCGAAACGCTCATCGACTGGACGCGGAACGACAGGAACAGCACGGCGGCGAGCGGGGCGAGAATGACCAGCCAGCGCAGCGGCGAGCCGAAGATGGCATAGCCGAACGAGGTCAGCATCTCGCCGCTCGGCAGCGTGGCGACCGCCGAGGCCGGGTCCGTGGTGGTGGCCAGCATGATCGTGCCGATAGCGGCAAGGCCTGTGATGAGCAGGCCAAGCCCCATCAGATTGTAGACCTTGATCATATAGGCGCGCAGGCCCTGGTCGATGTCGGCATCGACACGGGCGCCGGGCACGGCGCGCGTCTGGTAGTTGCGAATGGGATCAGCCATTGGAATTCCTCTGTTGCTTCTGCCCCGTCCGGTGTCAGGCCATTTCGGGCCCAGGCGCCGCTGGCAGGGGCTCCAGCATGCCTGCGCGGAATATGATGGTTCTTCGCGTCAAGGACAAGACCGTAACCGGCTGTAACGGTTCGTGAGAGGGCAAAAAGCTGCTTTGCCGGCCTTTATGCGGTCATTCTTACCAAGATTTAATCCGAGTCGGGCGGTGTCAGCGCGGCAAATCAGAGATTGCGCAGCACCGGCGCCGCCTTGTGGCCAAGCACCCGCCAGGTTCCGGCAAGGCCGATGCCGACCGTGACGAGCAGCGCAAACAGGATCGTCGCCACCGCCACTTCCGGCATGAAATGCGATGGCAGCGTCATGATATGCGCGACCACGAACCAGGCCGCCACTCCGCCAGCCGCCAGCGCGAAGACCGCGGTGGCAAGGCCGATCAGCACATACTCCAGCGAGAAGGCTGTGATCAGCGTCCTGCGCGTCGCACCCAGCGTCTTCAGCACCACCGCGTCATGGATGCGCGCCCGGTTGCCGGCGGCGAGCGCGCCGGCAAGCACCAGCACAGAAGCGATCAGCGCCACGCCGGCGGCGGCGCGGATCGCCGTGCCGAGCTGGCCCACCAGCCGGTTGACGATATCGAGCGCGTCCTTGACCCGGACCGTCGTCACCGAAGGGAACGCACGCGTCACCGCGTTGAGCAGCCGGGCATCGTCGGCGATGGTGGCGTCCTTGTCGGTCAGCGTCGCCAGCCAGCCATGCGGCGCGCCGGCGAAGGTGTTGGGCGAAAACACCATGACGAAGTTGATGCCCATCGTCTCCCATTCGACCTGGCGGAAATTGGCGATCCTGGCCGTCACGTTGCGTCCCAGCACATTGACGGTGACGGTGTCGCCGAGCTTCAGCCCGATCTGCCGTCCCTCCTCGGCCGAGAACGACACCAGCGGCTCGCCGGCATAGTCCTCCGGCCACCAGGTTCCTTGCGTCAGCGTCGCGTTGGCAGGCATCTTCGCATCATAGGTCAGGCCGCGGTCGCCGCGCAGCACCCACGCGCCCTCCGCCGGCACGCTCACCTTGCCGACGTCGACGCCGTTCAGTGCCATCACCCGCCCGCGCAGCATCGGCACCTTGGCCAGCGTCCCCCGCGGAGCCTCCTTGCCGATCAGCGCCGAGAACGCATCGACATCGCTGCTCTGGATATCGACGAAGAAGAAATTCGGCGCCCGTTCCGGCAGGCTGCCGGAGATCTGGCGCCTCAGATTGCCGTCGATCAGCGCCAGTGTCACCAAAAGCGTCAGCCCGAGGCCGAGCGACAGCACCACGGACGGCGTCAGGGCGCCCGGCCGGTGGATGTTGCCCAGCGCCAGCCTGAGCGCGACGGAACGGACACGCGGGCTCCTGCTGGCCGCCCACTGCACCAGCGCGCCGACCAGGCGCAGTACAAGGAAGGCAAAGACCGTGGCGCCGACGAAGATCGAGGCGATGCGGCGGTCGCCGGAAAACAGGATGGCCAGCGCCGCCAGGACGAGCGCGATGCCGACTGCCGCTGCCACATAAGGCAGGCGCGGAAAACCGCGGCTCTCAAAACCCATCTCGCGAAACAGCGCCGTTGCCGGCACGTCGCGGGCGCGCCCCAGTGGCAGCAGCGCGAAGGCCAGTGTCACCAGCAGGCCGAACAGCGCCGCCATGGCAAGCGCGCCGGGGTAGAAGCCGCCTTCCGCCGGCACCGGGATGACCGACTGCAGGGCTGCGCTCGCCGCGAACGGCATAGCGGCGCCGAGGATCAGCCCGGCGACGATGCCGAGGCCGGCGATCAGCAGGATCTGCACCAGATAGACGGTGAAGACGAAGCCACCCGAAGCGCCGAGGCTCTTGAAGGTGGCGATGACGCCGCGCTTGCCGTCGAGATAGGCGCGCACGGCGTTCGCCACGCCGACGCCGCCGACCACCAGCGCCGTCAGCCCGACCAGCGTCAAAAATTGCGAGAAGCGCTCGATATTGGAGGAGAGCGCCGGTGCCGCGTTGCTGCGCGTGCGGATCGACCAGCCAGCCTCCGGAAACGTCTTTGCCGCCTGGTCCTGGATCGCCTTGAGGTCGGTCTCGCTGGCGCCGGCGGGCAAGCGGATTTTGTAGGCGTTCTCGACCAGGCTGCCCGGCTGGACCAGGCCTGAGGCGGCAAGGCCTTCGGTCGATACCAGCAGCCGCGGCGCAAAGCCGAACCCGTCGGACACCGCATCCGGTTCGCCCACCAGCCGCGCGCGCAGCTCGAACGTCGCAGCGCCAAGCTTCACCCGGTCGCCAAGCTTGAGGTTCAGCCGGTCGAACAAAAGCTCGGGTGCCGCGGCGCCGAAGACGCCGGACCTCTCGGCGAACAGCGCCTCGCGCGGCAGCGCCGGCTCGGTCGCCAGCGCCCCGTAGAGCGGATAGGCCTCGTCGACCGCCTTGGCCTCGACCAGCGCCTGGTCCGAGCCGTCCTCCAGCCGCGCCATCGAGCGCATGCTGGCGCTGTGCGAAATCGTTCCCAGCCGATCAAGGAAGCCGCGCTCGGCCGGCGTCGTGCCGCGCTGGTTGAGTTGAAAGCGCAGGTCACCGCCAAGCAGCGTCTGGCCCTGGTTGGCGACCCCAGCGGTGATCGCCTGCGCCACCGAATTGACGCCGCCGATAGCGGCGACGCCGAGCGCGATGCAGGCGAGGAAGATGAGGAAGCCGGACAGGCCTCCGCGCATCTCGCGCAGCGAGAAGCGGACCGCGAGCTTCAACGTCCGCGACAGGGGCATCAGGCCGAAACCTTCAACGGTTTCGGCGCGTCCTCGATCCGTCCCGAGTGCATCGACACCTGGCGCGAACAGCGCGCCGCGAGTGCCGGATCATGCGTGACCAGCACCAGCGTCATGCCGCGCTCGGCAGCCTTCGCGAACAGAAGGTCGGCGATCTGCCGTCCCGTCGCCTGGTCGAGATTGCCGGTCGGCTCGTCGGCGATCAGGATGCGCGGCGAGGGCGCCAGCGCGCGGGCAATCGCAACGCGCTGCTGCTCGCCGCCCGACAGTTCGCCGGGATAATGGGTCACGCGGTCGCTGAGGCCGACCGCCGCCAGCTCGTGCGCGGCGACGCTGAACGGGTCGGCATGGCCGGCGAGCTCTAGGGGCACGGCGACGTTCTCGAGGGCCGTCATGTTGGGGATGAGGTGGAAGGACTGGAAGACGATGCCGATGTTTCGTCCCCGAAACGATGCAATCTGATCCTCGCTTTTGCCATCGAGCAATTCGCCGGCGATTCGGACCGTTCCCGAATCGACCCTTTCCAGGCCGGCCAGGACCATCAGCAGCGTCGACTTGCCGGAGCCCGATGGGCCGACGATGCCGGTCGCCTCGCCGGCGGCGACATCGAGGCTGACGCCCTTCAGCACATGCACGGAGGACGCGCCTTCACCGAGCGTCAGCGATACGTCTTTCAGCACGATGACGGCTTCTGTCACAATGAAAGCGTCCTATATGGATAGATGAGGGCTAAGCATCGGAGCCAAAGTGGAGACCGGGGGAATCCGATGCTCAACGAGGAACCCGGCTTCGCCTGAAGACCATTTCCGCTCATATGGGGCCTGCCGCATGGCTTTCAAACACACTCTTGCAGCAGCCTTCGTTGTTTTCGTAACGATCGGCGGCGCCATGTCGGCGGCAGGCGCCGAGACCTTCAGGATCGTCGGTTTCGGCGACAGCCTGATGGCGGGGTTCAACCTCGGGCCAGGCGAAGGTTTCACCGACAGGCTGCAGGCGGCGCTTCGCGCCAAGGGTCTTGACGTCAGCGTCGCCAATGCCGGTGTTTCCGGCGACACGTCGAGCGGCGGCCTGGCGCGGCTCGACTGGTCGGTGCCGGACGGCACGCGGCTCGTCATCCTCGAGCTCGGCGCCAACGACATGCTGCGCGGCGTCGCGCCCGCAATTCCTGAGAAGAACCTCGACGAGATGCTGGCAAAACTCAAGGCGCGCAAGATCGCCGTGCTCCTGGCCGGCATGCGCGCCGCCCCCAATCTCGGCACCGACTACCAGAATGCCTTCGACTCCATCTATCCGAAGCTCGCCGAAAAATACGGCGTTCCGCTCTATCCGTTCTTCCTTGACGGCGTCGCCGGCGTGCCCGCCCTGCAGCTCGAAGACGGCCTGCACCCCAACGCCAGCGGCGTCGACAGGATGGTCGAAGGCATACTGCCGACGGTGGAAAAGTCGATTGCCGCGGGTGGCGGCGGGTCGTGAGGCAGGAAAGTCACGCTTGCCGTTGGGGAAACCGCGAGGTCAACAAACCGCTTGCCCCGCTTGGATATCGATGATTCGCTAGGGGCGTGAGTTTCGATTCGAGGACAGGAGGCTTGCCATGCCGCGTCTTTTCACCGCCCTCGAAATTCCTCGTGACGCCGCTCTTTCGCTGTCCCTGCTCCGGGGCGGCCTGCCCGGAGCCCGCTGGATCGATGTCGAAAACTACCATCTGACGCTGCGCTTCATCGGCGATGTCGAGGGCCATGTCGCCGACGAGATCGCCAACGCGCTCGACCGCGTCCACCGCCCGTCCTTCCCGCTGACGCTCTCCGGTGTCGGTGCCTTCGGCCAGAAGAAGCCGCACGCGGTGTGGGCCGGCGTCGCCGCCTCGCCGGATCTGACTGCCCTGCAGGGCGAGATCGACCGCATCTGCCAGCGGCTCGGCCTGCCGGCCGATCCGCGCAAGTTCATGCCGCATGTGACGCTGGCACGGTTGCGCAATTCGAGCCCACTCGACGTGGCGCAATATCTTTCGGCGCGCGGTAATTTCTCGGCGCTGCCCTTCCGCGTCGGCCGCTTCGTTTTGATGTCGTCACGAGATTCAGTCGGCGGCGGTCCCTATATCGT
>NZ_RZOT01000112.1:0-12659 GCF_003999085.1 Mesorhizobium sp. M4A.F.Ca.ET.090.04.2.1 | reverse complement strand
GTTCAAGGCCTGCGCGGCGAGCTGCGCCGAAGACGCGGCCGACGGCGCCGGCGGCTGGACGAGCGCCTTGACCAGCGCGGTGGTCGCCGGATCGGCCTTGGCCGATGGCACCGGCTGCGGCGTCAGCGCCTGCTTCAGCAGCGACGTCAGGCGGGTGGAGGAAATGTCCATGCCGGCTCCCAGCAACCATTATGCTGTTGGAGCGATACTCCACGAGCATTGCGTCAGGCTTGACCTTGCCTGCGATTTGTGGCGATTGAATCCCATGAACCCAAGCGTCATTTCATGATGAACCGTTTTGAAGGCCCGGGCGGCAAGGAAGCCCGCATCCGCTATCTCGACGGCGACTTCCAGGTCACCAGTCCGGGCGCGTTCGTGCGGTGCGCCGTGACCGGCGAGAGCATTCCGCTGGACGAGCTCAAATACTGGAGCGTCGCCCGGCAGGAGCCTTACGCCAACGCCACTGCCTCGCTGCGCCGCGAGATCGAGATGCACCCGGAAATGCGCAGCCGGGGATAGCACGTCTCACCGCCGCAGCTTGCGCTGCCGCCACGCATCAAGCGTCTCGTCGATGATGCGCTCGGGCACGTGGTCGAGCTCGAACACAGCGTCGATCTCCAGTACCTCGAGTTGATCCAGGAACTCTTGCGACGCGCCATGACGCAGCCGGGCCGCGTCCTTGGCCGTGGTGACGAGGCGAAGACCGTCGCGCTTCGCTGTCGCCGCCAGTTCGGCAAGCTCGTCCTCGGCATAGAAATGGTGGTCCGGGAAGGATTTGGCGAGCACGACGTCGCCGCCGGCCTGGCGCAGCGTGCCGAAGAATTTCTCGGGATGGCCGATGCCGGCAAAGGCGAGGAAGCGCTTGCCGGCGAAGCGTTCACGGGCGCGAGGCTCGGTATGCGCCTCGAAGATCGGCCGGCCGGCGCGCGCCGCTTGGCGCACCACCGGATCGGCCGCCGTCCCCTCGCCCATCTTGAGCAGTGCGCTGGTGAAGACCAGTTGGTCGACGATGTTTGCCCTCAACGGTCCGCCGGGGATGACGCGGCCATTGCCGATGCCGTAGCGCGTGTCGACGACGACCAGCGCGAAGTCGATATGAAGGCGCGCGCTTTGGAAGCCATCGTCCATGATGAGGAAGTCGCAACCGAGCTTTTCCATCAGCAACCGGGCGCCGGCAGCACGGTTCGGCGTCACCGCCACCGGCGCATGCTCGGCCAGAAGCAGCGGCTCGTCGCCGACATGCCTGGCGGCGTCGTGATGCAGATCGACGATATGCGGCTCACCAAAAGAGCCGCCATGGCCGCGCGACAGGAAGCCGGGACTGAGCTGCATGCGCTTGGCTTGCCTCGCCAGTGCGATCGCCACCGGAGTCTTGCCGCTGCCGCCGACGGTGAAGTTGCCGACGCACAGCACCGGCGCCTCGACCTTTTCGCGCGGCGCATGCCGCATCCGGCGGCCGGCCAGGAGCGCGTAGGCCGCCGACAGCGGCGACAGCGCCAGAACGCGCCAGTCCGGTTCTTCCCACCAGAAGGGCGGTGCTTCGGAGGTCACGCTACCTCCCGTTGGCGCCCTTCAGGCGCGACTTCACGATCAGGGGCTGGATATAAGGCTCCAGCGACTTCAGCGTGCGCGCCAGCGCGCCGCGCATCTCGTCGACGGTGGCGGCGCCGGCCGCCATCATCTCGTGGCGCGCCACCTCGTTGCTCAGCAGGAAGTTGACGGCGCCGGCCAGCATGTCGCGATCGCGCACCAGCTTGGCGCCGCCACTGTCGAGCAGGCGCTGATAGGCCTCGCGGAAATTCTGCACGTTGCGGCCGGCAAGCACCGCCGTCTCCAGCATCGCCGGCTCGAGCGGGTTCTGGCCGCCCTCGGAGGTCAGCGAGCGGCCAACGAAGGCGATTTCCGTCAGCCTGAGATAGAGACCCATCTCGCCGATCGTGTCGCCGAGCAGGATGTCGGTATCGGCCGTGATCCTGTCGCCCTTGCTGCGGCGGGCGAGCTTCAGGCCCATGCCGGAAATCTGCGCGGAGAGCGCCTCGGCGCGATCGGGATGGCGCGGCACGATAATGGTGAGCAGCCCAGGGTGGCGCCGATGCAAGGTGGCGTGCACTTCGGCCGCCACGACCTCCTCTCCGTCATGGGTCGAGATCGCCGCCCAGGTCGGCCGCTCGCCGATCTGCCGCCTCAGCGAGGCGAGCGCCCGTTCGTCGACCGGCGGCGGGGCGGTATCCACCTTGAGGTTCCCCGACACCGTGACCGGCCGGGCACCGAGCGTGCGGAAGCGCTCGCCGTCGACATCCGACTGGGCAACGACATGGGCAAGGTTCTCGAATAGCGCCTCGGCGATGTTGGCGCGCTTCTTCCAGGACGAGAAGGAACGGTCGGACAGCCTGCCATTGACCAGCACCTGCGGCACGCGGCGGGCGCCGAGCTCCAGCATGGTCATCGGCCAGATCTCCGATTCGGCGATGATCGCGAGGTCGGGCCGCCAATGGTCGAGGAAGCGGCTGACTGCGGGTTTCAGGTCGAGCGGCACGTATTGGTGGATGATGCGGTCGCCAAGCCGCTCGTCGACGACCTGCGCGGAGGTGACCGTGCCGGTGGTGAGCACGATGTTGACGCCGTAGTCGAGGATGCTCTCGACCAGCGGCACGACTGCGAGGGTCTCGCCGACGCTGGCCGCGTGGATCCAGATCATCGGCCCTTCAGGGCGTGGACGGCCGGCGACGCCATAGCGCTCGCGCCGGCGCACGCGGTCCTCCTTGCCCCTGGACGTGCGCCAGGCGACGTAAGGACCGATCAGCGGATAGGCGGCGGCGCCCGCGTAGCGGTAGGCCGACAGCATGGTGCGCGCCCAGCGCTCGCTCATTTCAGGCCGTCCACGAGGCGATAAACCTCGGTCGTTGCCGCGTTGATCGCGGCGGTGACTTCCTGGCGCTTGCGTTCCATCTCGGCGTCGTCGGCATCGGCCGGCACGAATACCGGCGGCCCAACGATAACCGCTGAGCGGCCGAAAGGCAGGTTAATGGTGGTTTTGTCCCAGCTTTTTTCAAGCACCTTGCGGCGGCTGGTGGCGATCGCCGAAGGCAGGATCGGCCGGCCGGACAGTCGCGCCAGAAGCACGATGCCCATTCCGGCGTCGCGCGGCGTGCCGTGCGGGATGTCGGCGATCATGGCCACGTTCTTGCCGGTGCTAAGCGATTTCTTCAGGGCAATCAAAGCCTTGGCTCCACCCTTGTCGAGATGCCTTGAACTGTCGCGCCCCCCCGAGCCGCGCACCGCCTCGATACCGAACTTCTCAAGCATCAGCGCGTTGAGCTCGGCGTCGGCGCTGCGCGAGACCATGGCGACCAACGGCCTGCCCTTGGGATAATACGCAGGCGTCAGCAGATGCTGGCCGTGCCAGAGCGCGATGATGCCGGGCTCCAGATGCGCGTAGGCGCCGCCGGCGACCTGAGTCGACCCCTTGACCAGCGGGCTGGTCAGGCGAACCAGACGGACGAAATTGGCGAACAGGCCGGCGATGAAGTTCTTGACGAATCGCGATTGGGCCAGCGGCTCGCGGATCCGGCGCCAGAGCGTGCGGGTCGTGCCGCCGCGCCGCACCGCGGGGCTGGTGACCGGCCCTTTCACCGCTTCATGCTCCATCGGTCTCAACCGGCGGCCCTGCTGTCCGGATCGAGCAGCCGGTGCAGGTGAACGACGAAATAGCGCATGTGGGCATTGTCGACGCTGGCCTGCGCCTTGGCTTTCCATGCCGCGTGCGCGGATTGATAGTCCGGATAGATGCCGACGATGTCGAGCCCATCGAGGTCGCGGAATTCGGTTCCGCCCAGCTTTTTCAGCTCGCCGCCGAACACCAGGTGCAAAAGCTGCTTCTTTCCGTCTTCCACGGCCATGTCGGTCCTTCACATATCGTGAGTTTGCAAAGGTCTAGACCAAAGCCGCCGACTTTGGAACCTTTGATGATGGTTCAACTCTCCAGCCCGGCGATGACGCCGGCAAGCACGTCGAGCAAGGCGCCGCTGCCGGCGGCCAGCGCGCCGTGGTGAATCACCGAGCCGGCATACCGTGGCGGGCGGCCGTGCCGGTCGAGCAAGGCGCCGCCGGCCTCGCGCAGGATGAGGTCGGCGGCGGCGATGTCCCAGTCGTGCGCGTTGGGCTTGACGAAGGTGGCGTCGAGCTTGCCTGCGGCGATCATCGCCAGGCGGTAGGCCAGCGAAGGAATGTAGGGCGTGCGATGCAGCCGGCCCTGCCAGGCTTCCGGCAACAGGTCGACCAGCGGCTTCGGCCCGCCGATATCCACGGTGTCCGCCAACGCCCGCACGCGGATCGACTCGCCGTTCAGGAAGGCGCCTTCGCCGGGCAGCGCCCAATAGGTCTCGTGCTTGGCCGGGCATTCGAGGACGCCGGCGAGTGTTACGCCGTTTTCCACGACCGCGACGCTGACGCACCAGGAATGCAGGCCATCGAGAAAACCGCGCGTACCGTCGATCGGATCGACAACGAAGGTGCGGCGCGCGGCGAGCCTGGCGTGGTCGTCGGCGGTTTCCTCCGACAGCCAGCCATAGTCCGGCCGCGCCTTGAGCAAGGTCTCGCGCAGATAGGCATCTGCCGCATGGTCGGCCTCGCTGACCGGCGAGGTGCCGCCCTTCATCCAGACTTGCGGGCTGTTGCCGAAATAGCGCATGGCGATCGCGCCTGCCTCGCGGGCGGCGTCACGCAGCAGGGCGAGGTCCCCGCGCGCTCCGGCCAGGATGAGCGGGTCACGCGCCGGCAAGGGTCATGCCTTCGATGAGCAGCGTCGGCGCGGCGGTGCCGAAATTGCGGTCGAGGTCGCTTGCCGGCACCATGTTGAGGAACATGGTCTTCAGATTCGAGGCAATCGTCACCTCGGCGACCGGATAGGCAAGCTCGCCATTCTCGATCCAGAAACCGGAGGCGCCACGGCTGTATTCGCCGGTGACCATGTCGACGCCCTGGCCAAACACTTCAGTGACATAGAAGCCGCTCTTCAACGACTTAATGAGATCCTCCGGCGCCCGTTCGCCCGGCTCGATGGCAAGATTGGTCGAGGATGGCGAGACCGAGGAGCCGCTGCGCGCGCCCCGTCCGTTGGTGACCAGGCCGAGCTCGCGGGCCGCCGAGGTCGACAGGAACCAGTGGTTCAGCACGCCCTTGTCGACCATCAGCAGCTTCTGCCCCTCGACGCCTTCGCCGTCGAAGGGACGCGAGGCTTGGCCGCGTCGCCTGAGCGGCTCGTCGGTGATAGTAACTGCAGCCGATGCCACCTGCTTTCCCATCATGTCGCGCAGGAAGCTGGTCTTGCGCGCCACTGCCGCACCGTTGATGGCGCCGGCGAGATGGCCGGCGATGCCGCGCGCGACGCGCGGATCGAACACCACGTCGACCGGCCCGGTCGCCGCCTTGCGCGCGCCGAGGCGGCGCACCGCGCGCTCGCCCGCCTTGCGGCCGATTTCTTCGGGCGCGTCGAGATCGGCGAAATGTTGGCGGGAAGAAAACTCATAGTCGCGCTCCATGCCGGTGCCCGCACCGGCGATGACGCTGGTCGAGCGCGAGAAGCGCGAGGCGACGTACTGGCCAACGAAACCATGCGAGGTGGCGAGCACCAGCCCGCCGAGGCCGGCGCTGGCGCTGCTGCCGGCCGAATTTGTGACGCCGTTCACCGCAAGCGCTGCGGCTTCGGCAGCAAGTGCTGCCTCCTTCAACGCGTCGGCCGGGACCTCGGTGGCGTCGAACAGGTCGAGGTCGCGTGGCTTGCCGGCCAAAAGCGCGGGATCGGCAAGGCCCTGATAGGGATCCTCGGGCGACACCTTGGCCATGGCGACGGCGCGTTCTGCCAGCGCCTTGGGGTTCGAGGCTGCGGTCGCGGAGACGCTCGCCACCCGCTGACCGACGAACACGCGCAGCGCGACATCCTCGCTCTCCGACGATTCGGTGCCCTCGACCTTGCCCAGCCGCACCGAAACGCCGGCCGAACGGCCGCGCACGGCGACTGCGTCGGCGGCATCGGCGCCGGCGCGCTTCGCAGCCTCGACGAGCGCCGCGACGCGGTCGGTCAGTTTCGCTGCGTCGAGCTGGTCGGTCATGCACTTGATCCTGTCTCTTCGGCCCGATTGGGCGGCTGCCGCACCATCTATTGTTCCCCTGTCGCTTGTGCAATGGCAGAAGGGCAATCAGGATGCCGCGACCCATTCGCGCCCGAACCGGCCGGAACAACCGGGCCGGAGCATCGTCAAACTGCCAGGAGCCTTCGCCATGACGCCTTTCCATCTCGCCTTTGCGGTGCGTGATCTCGATGAAACCCGCGCTTTCTATGGCGAGGTGCTGGGCTGCGCCATCGGTCGCTCCTCGGCGACATGGGTTGATTTCGACCTCTACGGCCACCAAATGTCGGCGCATTTGCGGCCGCGGGCATCCGGCGCCGCGCGCGACGGCCAGGTCGACGGCGTCGCGGTGCCGATTCCGCATTTCGGCGCGGTGCTCACGATGGACGAATGGCAGCGGCTCGCCGCCCGGCTGGAAGCCCGCGACGACATAGACTGGCTTGAGCGACCGATGGTGCGCTTCAAGGGCGAGCCCGGCGAGCAGGCGACGCTGTTCATCCGCGACCCTTCCGGCAATGCGCTGGAGTTCAAGGGCTTCCGCTCGCTGGAGCAGATCTTCGCGCGTTGAGCCGACCGGGCCACGCCACGCGCTGAGCCGCCGCGCTAGTTCGCGCCCGCCTCGTACTGGCCGGCGATGAAAATTTCGAGGAAGCGCCGCCCGTCGCGGCGGGAGGCCTCCTGGCCGGCATCGTAATTGGCCATCGCCGTTTGCCTTTGCCTGAAGACGTCGTTGGCGCGGCGTGGCGGCTTCATAGGAATTGGTCTTGCTCACGATCATACGCACCGCCGTGGTCAGGACATATTCGGCAACTTGCGGGTCGTCCCGCGAGACGTCCAGGCGCTGTCATGCTTGCCGACGGCCCAGACGAAGATGTGATCGTGCCCGGCAAGCATCAGCAGCAGGCCCTCATCGTCGTCCAGCAGGGCCTGCACATCGGCCACCGACAGCGGTTTGGTATGGGCAAGGTCGGCATAGCGCGGAAAGGATTCGGAAAGCCTGGCGTCGACGCCAGCCAGTTCGGCGCGCAGCGAATCGATCTCGCCGCGCAGGCGCACTAGCGCGTCGGCATGATCGGCACCTGCCGAACCAGCCTGCCCCAGCGCCTTTTCCTTCCCGGCGACCATGGCCACGAGATCCTGGCGCTCGCGCACAATGCCCGCCAGCTCCGGCGGGCCGGCGGCGGCGCGCAGGCCAAGCTGCTGCAAGGCGTTGCCGGCGGAGGAAAGCAGCGCCCATTGCGCCGCCTCGAACGCGTCCTCGAGGGGCGGTCGGCCGCCTGCACGACCGCTGACGCGATGAAGAATGCAAGCCCGGCCGCCACCACACAGATGCGCGCCAGGCGCCAAGGCGCCCTCGGCGATTTCAGTTCAACCAGCCCCAATGACAACCCCTGCCCGCCGATCGCCACGCAGGGATACGCGGCGATCACGCCATCATTGTGATGGGGAGGAATGGATGCAAGGGGCCGGAGCTTGTGCCTCGATCAGGCACCGAAGCGATCGGCGGCAAAAGGAGCGAGGCGAGAGGCATCGATCCGGCGGCCGATCAATTCGGCGACCAAGCGTGCCGTGATCGGCGCCAGTGTCAGGCCGAGATGACCATGGCCGAAGGCGTGGATCACCCTGGAACTGCCCCGCGACCAGCCGATGACCGGCCGGGAATCGGGCAGCGATGGGCGAAAGCCCAGCCACTCGGACGACGCTCGGCCAAGGTCGGGGAAGAACTGCCTGACGCCGCGATCGAGCAGCGCCAGACGGCGCGCATTTGCCGGTGCGGCATGCCCGCCCAACTCGACCGTGCCGGCGACGCGCAGCCGGCCAGCCATCGGCGTCATGTAGAAGCCGAGATCGACAGGACAGACCGGGCGATTGAGTAGAGGTGCGTCGGTCAGGAATTCGAGATGGTAGCCGCGTTCGGTTTCCAGCGGGATGCTGTCGCCGGCTTGCGCAGCCAGAGCGCGCGAGCGTGCGCCGGCAGCGATTACCACTGTCTTCGCTTTGACGCGGAAATCGGAACCGCCTAGCTCAACGCCGCCAGCGTCAGCCCGCAGGCTGGTCACTTCGGCTCTGACCAGCAGCGCGCCGCGGGCCGCGGCCGCATCGAACAGCCGGCGCATCACGAGGCTCGGATCGGCGACATTCATGGAGTGAGGGAAGTAAAGGCCGCGGGCGTGGGTTGCCTGCAGGCCGGGCTCCAGCCCGGCCACCTCTTGCGACGTCAGCACCTCCTGACGAACGCCAAGCTCGGCGCGCAGTGCCCGCCCGCCGGATGCGGCGGCAAAATCGCCCTCTCGGCGGTAGAGATAGAGGCAGCCGTTGCGGCGCAAAAGATCCTGCAGGCCGGCTTGCTGCGCCATCTCGGTCCAGGCCGGCAAGGCTTCGGCCAGCAGCCCCGCGAGCGCCAGTGCGTTGGCTCGGGTGGCCGCCGGCAGCGATTGCCTGACAAAGCGGACCAACCATGGCGCAAGCTGGAAAAGCGCTGTCCAGCGCAATGCGAACGGGCTGTCCGGGTCAAGAAGCAGTTTCGGCAGCGCGCGCAGGACGGCCGGATTGCCGACCGGCATGCAGGCATATTCGGCAATCGTTCCGGCATTGCCGAACGAGGCGCCCGAGCCCGGCTCGTTGGGATCGATGAGAAGGACCTCGCGGCCTTCGCCGGCAAGCCGCAACGCCGTCGCCAGCCCGACGACACCGGCGCCAACGATGGCGATTTCGACAGTCCTGGACGCTGCCACCGATGACCTACACAAAACCCGGCAGTTGCAGATGGCCGGCCGACAACAGTTCGGCCATGATGGCGAGTGCCGTGCGCAGATCCTCCTGCGAGCGCGCCGCGCCGACATTGATGCGCACGCCGTGCTGGACCGGCTCGCGGCCGACCGCGAAGGCATCGCCCGGCAGCACGGCGACGCCGCGCTCCAGGCAGGTGCGGGCAAAGCCCGCGCCGCGCCAGGGCTCCGGCAGGCGCAGCCAGGCATGGGTCGACGTCGGATGTGCCTGGATGTCGAAGCGGCCGAGGATTTCGCTCAGGATCGCCTGGCGCTGGCGCAGTTCCTGCTTCTGGATGTCGATGATGCGGGCAGCAGAGCCTTCCTCGATCAGCCTGGCACCGATCAGCGCCGTCAGCGGGCTGATGCTCCAGCAGTTGATGCGCAGCGCCGCCGCGACTTGGCCGGCGATGGGGCGCGGGGCGATGACGAACCCAAGGCGCAGGCCCGGCGCCAGGCATTTCGACAGCGCGCTGAGATGGATGGTCAGTTCGGGCTCGAGACAGGCGAAGGGGGGTGGCGGGTCGTCGGCCAGCGGCCGGTAGACGTCGTCCTCGATGATCAGCACATTGTAGCGGCGGGCAACCGCCGCAAGCTCATGCCGGCGCTCCGCGCTCAGCGTGATCGTCGTCGGGTTGTGCAGCGTCGGCACCAGGAAGACCGCGCGGGGCCGAAGCTGGGCGCAAGCCGCATCGAAGGCGTCGGGGCGCATGCCGGCGCGGTCCATGGCGACGCCCCTGAGATCCAGCCCATGCACGCGACAGAGCGCGTTTATGCCCTGGTACGTCACCTCGTCGGCAAGCACGACCTCGCCCTGCCTGGTCACCGCACCGAGGACACCGTCCAGTCCGTGCTGGGCGCCAGCGGCGAGCACGACGCGGCCGGGATCGCCGTCGCCGGCGACGGATTTGAACCAGTCGGCCACCGCCACGCGCGCCCAGAGCGGTCCTTCCGGCGGGTGGTAGTCCTGAAGCGCGGCGTAGTGCCGGTCCTTGGGCAGACGCGGCAGCAGCGCGGCAACCGCATCGAGATAGGCGGTGGTGGCCGGCCGGTTGACGGAAAGGTCGATGATGCCGCTCTGGTCGCTCGGCGACGACACGAAGCCCGGCTTCTCGCCGACGTCACGGGCGGCGACCGTCGTGCCGCGTCCGGGCCGCGCTTCGAGCAGCCCCTGCTCCTGAAGTGTCGACAAGGCCCGCGTGACGGTCGTGACATTGATGCCCAGTGCCCGCGCGATCTCGCGCTGCGGCGGCAACCGGTCACCGACCGCGAGCGTGCCGGCGGCGATGCGTTCGGCGATCGCGTCGGCAAGGCGACGGTAAACCGGACTTTCGTCGTCGGGGAGGCGAAGATCTTGCAGCATGCGGGAATCGACTACGGCTGATGTCTTACTGTTGGCGCATCTAGCATAAGACAATACTCCGGACAATAGAGCTTGTCTGGCGTACAACCGCAAGACATCCTGTTAACAATCTCACACAATCCGCCAAAAATCGGCTTGACGGACAAAGTTGTCTGCATCTATGGTCGATTACAGGTTAATTGTGTGACCATACAAGTCACATGACCTGCCGGGCAGCCGGTTTCCGGGAGGACGAGGCATGGATCGCAAGCCGCATCTCAGCCGCATCAAGGATTGCGGACTATGAACGCCAGCCAGGCCGCATTGCCGGCCGCCCCGGCCACGATCGCGCCGGCCGCGCAAGCCGGTCCCGGCAAGGGTTTCGTCGAATTCGCCGACGTCGAAAAATCCTACGACGGGCGGACTTTCGCCGTGACGCGGATGAACCTCACCGTTGCGCGCGGCGAATTCCTGACGCTGCTTGGTCCTTCCGGCTCCGGCAAGACAACGACGCTCAACATGCTTGCCGGCTTCGAGCGGCCGACGCATGGCACGATCACGCTGGAAGGCCAACCGGTCGACCGCTTGCCGCCTTATCAGCGCAACATCGGCATGGTGTTCCAGAACTACGCGCTGTTCCCGCATATGACGGTCGAGGAGAACGTCGGCTTCCCGCTCTCGGTCCGGCAGGTCGGCAAGGCCGATATCGCATCCAGGGTAGCGAGCGCGCTCGACATGGTGCGGCTCAGGCAATTTGGCGACCGCCGGCCGACCCAGCTTTCCGGCGGCCAGCAGCAGCGCGTGGCGCTTGCCCGCGCCCTGGTGTTCAAGCCGAGCCTGGTACTCATGGACGAGCCGCTGGGCGCGCTCGACAAGAAGCTGCGCGAACACATGCAGCTCGAGATCAAACAGATCCACACCATGCTCGGCGTCACCATCGTCTACGTCACGCATGACCAGAGCGAGGCACTGACGATGTCGGACCGCGTCGCCGTCTTCAACAATGGCGGCATCGCCCAGCTCGGCTCGCCCGATGATCTCTACAACACCCCGCAGAGCTCGTTCGTGGCGAGCTTCATCGGCGAGAACAACACGCTGGAAGGCGTGGTCGACCGCGTCTCCGGCGCAGAATGCAGGGTCCGGCTGAGCGGCGGTGGCGAACTCACCGCGCTGGCGATCGGCGTCGCGCAGGGCGCTCCCTGCCAGGTCGCCATCCGACCGGAACGGCTGACCCTGACGCCGATGGCGGCCGGCGGCAACGCCCTGCCCGCCACGGTGGACGGGCGGATCTATCTCGGCGACCACCTGCGCCTCGTGGCCAGGCTCGCCAACGACCAGGTGCTGACCGTCAAGGTCGGCCCCGAAGCGACGATGGCAAACGGCGAGGCCGTGACGGTCTCCTGCGCGCCCAATGATTGCCGCGCCTTTCCGGCCGATGCCGGGACGGGCGGCGCCATTCCGAAACAGGGGAAAACGACATGAAATACACAAAGCAGACTCTGCTCGCGCTTGTGGCCGCAACTGCCTTCACGACGACGATAGGCCACGCCGCCTTTGCGCAAGAGCTTTCCATCATGGCGAGCGGGGGCGCTTGGCAGGACGCCCAGCGCAAGGCCTGGTTCGAGCCGTTCAGCAAGGAGACCGGCGTCAAGATCCTCGAGCAGGAATATCTCGGCGACCTCGGCAAGGTGAAGGCCATGGTCGACACCGGCAACGTGCCGATCGACCTGGTGACGGTCGAGACGGCGACCGTGCTGCAGGGCTGCGACGCCGGCATCCTCGAGCGGCTCGACTATTCCAAGATCGGACCGCGTGACAAGTTCATCGAGGGCTCGGCGCTCGATTGCGGTGTCGGTCTCGATGCTTACGGGGATATCCTCGCCTATGACCCGACCGTGCTGAAAGAGGCGCCAACATCGGTGCTCGACCTCTTCGACACGACCAAGTTCCCGGGCAAGCGAGCCATGCGCAAGTTCCCGGCGCAGAACCTCGAATGGGCGCTGATGGCCGACGGCGTGGCGCCGGCCGACGTCTACAAGGTCCTTGCAACGCCGGAAGGCGTCGACCGCGCCTTCAAGAAGCTCGACACGATCAAGAAGGACATCGTCTGGTGGGATGCCGGCGCGCAGCCGGCGCAGCTTCTGGCCTCCAAGGAAGTGGTGATGACGACCGCCTGGAACGGCCGCATCCAGAACGCTATCGACACCGACGGCAAGCCGTTCAAGATCGTCTGGAACAACCAGATCCTCGAATATGACATGATCGCCATTCCAAAGGGCGCCAAGAGCCCGGACCTCGCCTACAAATATCTCGCCT
Source organism: Mesorhizobium sp. M4A.F.Ca.ET.090.04.2.1 (assembly GCF_003999085.1). Taxonomy (NCBI): domain Bacteria; kingdom Pseudomonadati; phylum Pseudomonadota; class Alphaproteobacteria; order Hyphomicrobiales; family Phyllobacteriaceae; genus Mesorhizobium; species Mesorhizobium sp. M4A.F.Ca.ET.090.04.2.1. The sequence goes on along the minus strand of NZ_RZOT01000112.1, from coordinate 105 downwards.
ATATCAGCGAGCCGGAAAACAACGCCAAGCTTGCCAGCTACATCACCTACGGACCGGTGCGCACCGATGCCGCGTCCTTCGTCGCAGCCGACGCCTTGCCGAAAC
>NZ_RZOT01000111.1:0-12679 GCF_003999085.1 Mesorhizobium sp. M4A.F.Ca.ET.090.04.2.1 | reverse complement strand
GTCGACAACGCGCTGCGCTACACGCCGGCTGGCGGCACCGTCACCGTCAGACTGGCCGCCATCGATGGCGAAGCGGTGCTGACGGTCACCGACGACGGGCCGGGCATCCCGGCGGACGAGCGAGAGCATGTCTTCGAGCGCTTCTACCGCCTCGCCGACGCAACCGAGGAAGGCAGCGGCCTTGGCCTCGCCATCGTACGCGAGGTGGCCGAAAATGCCGGTGGCCGCGTCACCCTCGCGGATGGCGCGGCCGCCGGCCTGGTGGTCGAGGTGCGGCTGCCCCTGGCCTAGCAATCACAGCTTCATGTCCCCTGCTCGTTGAACGAGGCCGGGCGCCATTTGACGACATAGTCCTCGAAGCGGGTGATGATGAACTCCACCACAAGCGCCATCACCGCCAGGATGATCATCGCCGCGAACACGCCATTGGCGTTGAAGGCGCCCTGCGCCGTCGAGATCAGCAGGCCCATGCCTTGCTTGGCGCCGAGGAATTCGCCGACCACGGCGCCGACCAGCGCGAAGCCGAAGCTGACATGCAGGCTGGCCAGGATCCAGCTCATCGCCGACGGAATGATGACCGAGGTGGTGATCTGGAACGGCGAAGCACCGAGGATCTGTGCGTTGGCGATCATCGACCGGTCCGCCTCGCGCACGCCCTGGAAGGCGTTGGCGAAGACGACGAAGAACACCATCACCACGGCGAGCGCGACCTTGGAGGCCATGCCGAGGCCGAGCGCGATGATGAACACCGAGCCCAGCACCACGCGCGGCACCGAGTTGGCGATCTTGATGTAGATCGAAAAGACGTCGGCCAGCAGCCGGTTGCGGCCAAGTATGATGCCGGCAGCGATGCCGCCTACAGCGCCGATGACGAAGCCGAGGAATGTTTCTTCCAGCGTCACATAAATCTGCAGCCAGAGCGGGCCTTGCGAGGTGCCTTCGGTGACCCACGACCAGATCTGCTGCCAGATGCCGGACGGGCTGGCGAAGAAGAATGGATCGATGATGTTGTAGTCGGCGCCGAGTTCCCACAGGCCGAGGAAGACGACCAGGATAGCCAAGCGCAGGCCGATGACCAGTGCATGGCGGCGTCGCAGCCGCACCCTTGCCCGGGCTTCGGCGACGGCGATGGAGGTATTGCGGGCAGCGGCCCGGTCAACGGTGGGAGAGATGGCGGTCATGGCGGTCTCCTCTCGGAGCAATTCCAGGAAAAGTGCCAAGCGGTTTCCGTCCGGAATTGCGAAAAACAAATCATTGGAGCGGGTCAGCCGCCCAAGTCTAATGGCCGGTCTGCAGGCTGCGGCTCTGGCCGAGCTGCACTTCCTCGCGAAGGTCGTTCCAGATCACTTTGGCGATCTCAACGAATTTCGGGTCATAGCGGATGTCGGCCATGACGCGCGGGCGCGGCAGGTCGATGCGGTAGACGCTCTTGACCGTGCCCGGCCCCGCCGTCAGCACATAGACCTTGTCGGCCAGCGCCACCGCCTCCTCGAGGTCGTGCGTGACGAAGACGACCGAGGATTTCTGCTCCGACCACAGGTCAAGCAGTTCGTCCTGCATGGCGGTGCGGGTCTGCATGTCCAGCGCGCTGAACGGCTCGTCCATCAAAAGAATCTTGGGCTGGTTGATGAAGGTCTGGGCCAGCGCGACGCGCTTGCGCATGCCACCCGAGAGCTGATGCGGATAGTGCTTTTCGAAACGGCCAAGGCCGACGCGGCCGATCCAGTCACGCGCCCGTTCATAGGCCCGCGCCTTGGACACGCCGCGATAGAGCGGGCCGGCGGCGACATTGTCGATGACGCTGCGCCACGGAAACAGCGCATCGGCCTGGAAGACGAAGCCTATGTCGCGGCTGATCTCGGTGACGGGCTTGCCCATGACGCGGACATTGCCGGTCGTCGGCCTGAGCAGGCCGGTGACGAGGTTGAGCGTTGTCGACTTGCCGCAGCCGGTCGGCCCGACGACACAGGCGAACTCGCCGCGCGCGACCGTCATGGTGAAATCGCGGATCGCCGTCATCATGTGGCCGTCGGGCGTGACGAAGCGAAGCGTCACGTCATCAATGGCGATCGCGGCATCGGACGGCGGCGCGGCCGGAGACAGCTTCTCGGCCGCCATGGATTGCAGTTGCATGGCACACTCCTGTCGTGATGGGGCATGGATGCCAGCGGCACAAGCTCCTTTGGCTTGTCGTCCATCTGCATCTGGAAAGGCGCCGCTGCCGGATTGATTCAGCGGAGCGGCGCAAGTCATTGTTGCTCAAGGGCGGGCCGGGCGTCCGCCGTCGCCGACCGATGCTATTTGGCGGCGTCGACGAATGCCGTGGTGTAGGTCTTCGACAGGTCGATCTCTTTGCCCTGCAGGCTCTTGGAGAAGGTCGAGAGAACCTTAAGCACGGTTGGCGGGCCGTCGGCCGGCATGCGGCCGTCCGGCGTGAACATCGCCTTGCCGCCGGCCAGCCCCTGGACGTAGAGGTCCCTGTTACCGGCGTAATAGTCCTTCGGCATCTTGTCGGCGATCTCTTCGGCCGAATGGGTGGCGATGAATTTCATCGTCTTGACGAAGGCATTGGCGAGCTTCTGCGCCTCCTCCTTGTGGCTCTCGATCCAGGCCGACTGTACGTAGAAGGACGCCGCCGGATAGGGTCCGCCCAGCGCTTCCTTGGTCTTTTCCGGCGTACGCATGTCGACGAGGATGCTGGCCTCGCCGGTCTTGAGCAGCTTGGCAATGGTCGGCTCGGTGGTCATGCCGGCCTGGATCTGGTCCTGCTTGACGGCGGCGATGAAGGTGTTGCCGGCGCCGACTGGCAGCAGCGTGTAGTCACCCGGCTTCAGGCCGTTGCGCACGGCCAGGTACTGGGTCAGGAAATCGGTCGACGAGCCGAGGCCGGTGACGCCGAGGGTCGCGCCCTTGAACTCGGCCGGCGACTTGATCTCGGGGTGCTTGGCCGACACCAGCTCGACCTCGCCCGGCGCCTGGCTGAACTGCACGATCGACTGGATGTACTTGCCCTTCGACTGCAGATCGACGGTGTGGTCGTAGAAGCCGACGACGCCCTGCACGGCGCCCGCCAGCAATTCATTCTCGGCTTCGACGCCGGCGCGCGAGTTGACCAACTCGACATCGAGCCCCTCGTCCTTGAAGTAACCGAGCTGCTGGGTGAGCACGGCCGGCAGATAGATCTGCTTTTCCATGCCGCCGACGATAATGGTGATCTTGTCGGCCGCTGATGCCGCCGTGGCGCCCGTGGCGACAATGGCAAGCGTCAGCGCCGCTGAACGCAAGGCGCACTTCGAGATGAAACCAGTCACGTAAATTCCTCCACCTGGGCGACGCGCTATCTGGCGACGCCGCATTTTCTTCCTTGCCGGCCGCTCCCAGGCCGGTCACGGCAAGCGCCGCGACGCTGTGATGGCATGCCCAAGCTTTCAGCTGGCTTTCAGTCATTTTAGCGGCTGCCGAAATGGAACCCGGCGAGTTTGCCGGTTAGGAGGCGCCGAGAGCCAGCACGTCGCGCATGGTGTACTCGCCGGGTGGGCGACCGGCGACCCACAGCGCGGCCGCCATGGCGCCGCGCGCGAACATCGAGCGGTCGTCGGCCGAATGCGACAGCGTCAGTACCTCGCCGTCGGCCAGGAAGCTGACGCTGTGCTCGCCGACAATGCTGCCGCCGCGCGCCACCGCGAAGCCGATCTCGCCGGACGGACGTGCAAATGTGACGCCGTCGTGGCCGCGCCGCGCCGCGTCTGCCAGCGCAACGCCCCGTCCCTGCGCGGCCGCATCGCCCAGCATCAGTGCCGTGCCCGAGGGCGCGTCGACCTTTGAGCGGTGATGCGCCTCGAATATCTCGATGTCGCAATCGCCGGGGCCGAGCGCGCGCGCCGCCTGCTCGACCAGCCCGGTCAGCATGTTGAGGCCGAGCGAGTAACTGCCGGAACGCACGATGGCGATCTTCTTCGCGGCGGCGGCGATCGCGGCAAGTTCGGCGGCGTCGAAGCCGGTCGAGCCGATCACCAGCGCCGGACCGCCGCGCAGGGCGCAAGCCTCGGCAAGCTCAGCCGACGCGGCCGGCGTGGTGAAGTCGATGACGACGTCAGCAAGCGCCAGCGCTTCGTCGCGCTCGTCCAGAACCTCGCCGGTGGCGCCAGGCCGGTGGAAGCGGGCGGCGAGCGCCAGACGCGGATCGGCCACGACGGCTTCCACCATCTGCCGGCCCATGCGGCCGAGCGCGCCGGCTATGGCGATCCTGAGCGGCTGCGGCATGGCTATTCCTGTCGAGAGGCTAGTCGGAACAGAGCTTTAGCACGCCGCCTTGCCAAATTGATTCAGCCGGCAGTCGCGCCATTCGTCTTCAGCATCATGCCGGCGATCTCCTTTACCAGTTTGGCGGCGACAAGCGCAGTGACGTTGGAGAGGTCCTGGCGCGGATTGTATTCGACGACGTCGGCGGCGACGATTGGCTGGTCGATTGACTGGATCAGACCGATCACTTGGCGGGTAGTGAACCCGCCTGGTTCGCGATGGGAAATGCCGGGCGCGAAGGCCGGATCGAGAGCGTCGATATCCATGGAGACATAGACCGGCGTCTTGAGGTCAAGCCGCAGCCCTTCCTTGAAGTGCCGCATCTCCACCACCTCGACACCGAAGCGCTTGAATTGGTCGCGGTGGTGGTCGTTGACGGTGCGCAGGCCGACCTGGATCAGCCGGTCGGCAAGCCGCTCCTCCATAATGCGTGCGAAGGGCGAGGTGTGCGAGCGCGGATTGTCATCATAGGCATGATAGATATCGGGATGGGCATCGATATGCAGGATCGTCAGGCTGGGGTGGCGGCGCCGCACCGCGCGCAGCAGCGGCCAGGTGATCGCATGGTCGCCGCCGAGCGAGATCAGCGGATGGCCGGCATCCAGCGCGCGACCCACCTCGTCTTCGATCCGCTCCCACGGATCGCCGGCCTGCGCGAAATCGATATCGCCATGATCGATGAAGCGGTCGCTGAGGTCAAAGCCGGTTTCCGACCATGAACTGTAAGCATCGCTGGTGAGCTCGCGCCGGATGAGCGGCGGCGCTTCGGCCGCACCGCGCAGCCAGGACGAATTCTCGTCATGCGGAATGCCCAGAAGCGAGATCTTGCTCACGACATCCTCCCTCGTCGCAACAGACAGGGTGTCTCTATAGACGCGGGATCTGGCGGCTGCGACGGCAGGCGCTTGGGCCAGATCGCGGGGTCAGGCCCTAAGCTCTTGCGGCTTGCGCAACCACACCTTGTTGTCGTGCAGCGCCGCACCGCCATAGGGCGCCGGCGCGTCGGCGCCGGTCAGCACATTGATGCCCTCGCCGCGCTCATGCGCGCTGTTCGGCCAGATGCCTTCGGCGATCACCACGCCACGCTGGATGCCGTCGAAGAACTTGGCGTGCAGCACCAGTTCGCCGCGCTGGTTGCCGACCTCGACGCGACCGCCATCGGCAAGCCCCAGCCCGGCGGCATCCTCGGGATGCAGCAGCAGCACCGGCCTGCCCTCCTTTTGCTTCGACACCGGCGTCTCGGCAAAGGTCGAGTTGAGGAAGTTGCGCGCCGGCGAGGTGGTCAGCCGGAACGGATGCGCCTCGTCCGCTGCCTCGATCAGCTCGACATGGTCGGGGAATTCCGGCAGCCGCTCGACCGGCCCGAACAGGCCCATGCTCCTCGGCGGCCGGTTGGGCGCCGCCTGTCCTGACCAGTCGGGGCGGAAGCGGAATTTTCCGTCCGGATGGCCGAAGCCGTTGATGAAATGCGCCGCCTCGAAATCCGGCTGCATATCGATCCATTTCTGTTCCTTCAGGCTGTCGAAGCCGCCCAGCCCGCGCTTGCCGAGGATGATGTCGATATGCTCCTTCTCGGTCAGGCCGAAGCCCGGCCTGTCGCCGACGCCGAGCCGTTTTGCCAGCTCCTCGATGACGAAATGGTTGGTGCGCGGCCCCTCGGGCGGATCGATCAGTTTTGGTCCCAGCGTGATGTGCTGGTTGCCGCCGCCCTTGTAGATGTCGTCATGCTCCAAAAACATCGTCGCCGGTAGCACGACATCGGCGAGCCTGGCCGTGTCGGTCATGAACTGTTCGTGCACGCAGGTGAACAGGTCGTCGCGCAGAAAACCCTGCTTCACCAGCCGCTGCTCGGGCGCGACATTGACCGGATTGGTGTTCTGGATGAGCAGCGCCGTCACCGGCGGTCCGCCATAGAGCGCGTCGCTCGCCCCGGTCAGCACGGGGCCGATGCGCGAGTGATCGAGATGACGGATGTTGGGATCGCGCATCGCTGTACCTTCGAGCACGTCCTGGTTCAGCTTGAAGATGCCCGAATTGGAGTGGAAGGCGCCGCCGCCCTCATATTGCCAGGCGCCGGTGACGGCGGCGATCGAGGCCGCAGCGTGCATGTTGACCGAGCCGTTGCGCTGGCGCGAGAAACCGTAGCCGAGGCGGAAATAGGTCTTCTTCGTCGTGCCGACGAGATGCGCGAAGGTTTCGATCTCGGCGACATCGAGCCCGGTGATCGCTGCCGCCCATTCCGGCGTTTTTGTCCGCAAATGCTCTTCCAGCCCGCGCGGATCGTCAGTGTATTTCTCGAGATAGGCGCGGTCGGCAAAACCGTCGCGGAACAGCACATGCATGACCGCGCAGGCCAACGCGCCATCGGTGCCGGGCCTCAGCACCAGGCCCATGTCGGCCTGTTTCGTTGTGGCATTCTCATAGACGTCGATGACGACGATCTTGGCGCCGCGTGCCTTGCGTGCCTTGATCGCGTGGGTCATGACGTTGACCTGGGTGACCACGGCGTTGGTGCCCCAGATCACCACGCAATCCGACTTCGCCATCTCGCGCGGGTCGGGACCGCGCAGCGCGCCCGCCCCCGCCATCCATCCGGTCCAGGCGAGATTGGTGCAGATCGAGCCGAAGAAGCCGGAGTACTTTTTCGCGTGGCGCAGCCGGTGGATGCCGTCGCGCTGCACCAGACCCATCGTGCCGGCATAGTAATAGGGCCAGACCGTCTCCGAGCCGTATGTCTCCTCAGCCTTGAGGAACTTCTCGGCGACGAGGTCGAGCGCCGCGTCCCAGCTGGATTCCTTCCAGGCGCCCTCGCCCTTGGCACGCGCCCTGATCAGCGGCTTCAGCAGGCGGTCGGGATGATGAACGCGGTCGGCATAGCGGGCGACCTTGGCGCAGACGACGCCAGCCGTGTAGCTGTTGGCCTTGGCGCCATGGACGCGGCCAATGCGGTTTTCGTCGAGCAGCTCGACTTCGAGCGCGCAGGTGGACGGGCAGTCGTGCGGACAGGCCGAATGGCCGAATCGCAGCTTGGCGTGCTGGTTCATGGGGGTTGTCTAGCGGGATTCAGGCGCGGCGTGTAGGTCCAGATTGGGCGCGAGTTGGCACTGTTCTGCCAAGATGTGCTGCGCAGTGGGGTTGCGGCAGTAGGTCTTTTTGCGCGGCGTTGAAACAGCCAATCTCCCCACTTGTGGGGGAGATTGGCTGTCGCTGCCGGTTTCGCCAATCGCCAACCTCGGGGATTGGCGCGACGCCCCCTCACATGCCGAACCAGCGCGCGCGGCGGCTGGAGCCGAAATGCTCCTTGTCGGCGCGCAGCGCGAGCGAGGCTTCGTGGTAGGTGCCGGTCGGCTTCGGGCCGGAGAAGAAATCGACCTCGACCTTGCCGATGCGGCCGCCGCCGAATTCGATGTAGCAGGTGCCGAAGCCGTCATACTGTTTCGCCGTGCCGCTGTTGGTGAGCTTAACGATCAGGTCGCTGGCGACGGCACGCGCCGCACCCTCCGCGAACACGCCGGCCTTCGGCGTGCCGGTGTTGGCGCCGTCGCCCACGGCATAGACGCCGGCATAGTTCGTCTCCAGGGTCCTCGGATTGACCGTGATCCAGCCATTCTCTGCCATGCCGCTGGCTATCACCACGTCGGGCACGCGGTGCCTGGGCACGCCGAGGAACAGGTCGAATTGCATCTCCACGCCGTCGTCGAGGATTGCGACCTTCCGCGCATTGTCGATCGACGCGACGCGGCGGCCCGGAATGAAGCCGATGTTTCGCTCGACGAAGGCGGCGACCAGGGCGCGCGAGGTTTCCGGCGACGGCGGCACCGGGCTCGGCAGCGGCAGCACGAAGTTGATCTCGCAGGCTTCGCGCACGCCGCGCTTGACCAAGTAGTCGTGCAGCATGAGCGCGCATTCGCTGGGCGCCGGCGGGCATTTGTAGGGCGCGCCGCAAACCCCGACCAGCGCCCTCCCCTTGGTGAAGGTGGGCAGAACGTCGCGCAGCCGCTCCGCACCCGCGACGGTGTAGAATTCGTTGGTGTCGGCGAGCCCCGGCGTGGCGTCGAAATCGTAGTCGGCGCCGAGCGCCACGACGAGGAAATCGGCCTCGTGGACGCCGCCATCGGTGGTGACGCGCCGCCGCTCCGGGTCGATCGCGGTGACCGTCTGCCTGAGCAGGTGCACCCCCGGCTTCGCATAGTTGGAATAAGGCAGGCGCACGGCGTCCGCGGTCCTGTGGCCGAACATCACGTCGAGCTTGGAAAAGCCGAAGACGAAGGCGTCGCTCTTGTCGATCAAGGTGACGTCGATGCCGTCGCCGAAGGTCTCGGAAAGCAGGCTGGTAAGTTCGAGGCCGCCAAAACCCGCCCCAAGGACGAGGACGCGCGGCTTGCTGGAAGTGTTCATGTTATCCTCTCATATTTGCTTGGAATGACGCGCGTCGTACCCAAGGTCCCTATGACCCGTGCCTGAGGGTGGCGGCGTCCTCGGCGAAGATCACGCTGAAAAAGCCGTCGATCATTGTCAGCGTGTCGGCATCGCTCATGCCGGGCAGCGCCGGGAAGTCGCCCTCCAGATCCACCTTCGTCCTGCCGCCCATCGGCGTGTAGCTGTGGGTGAACCGCGCGCCGTCGAAGGCGCCGCCGGTCAGCCTGGTCTCGATGCCGCGCGGCGGATCGAGCCTATGCTGGACCTGCATGGCGAAGGTGCTTCCGTCGGGATTATAGACCTCGGCGTCGAGCGTGACGATGCTGCCGGCCACGCCCGCGAGCCGGTGGCTCTTGAAGGCCAGATGCCGGTGGTTGCCGGCGCTCATATATTCGAACAGCCGCTCCGGCGTGGCGTCGAAGACGGCGATGGCGGGCTTGACGTAATGCACGGTCATGGCGGTCTGCTCCTGCGATTGTGCCAGGGCGCGCGACCGGGAAGCGTCTCGCCGCTCCCCGGCCGCGGCCCACGCGGCCGCGGCTCAGGCGTGCGGCTGCGGGACGATGCGGATGTAGGGCTTCGGCGCCTTCCAACCGTTCGGGTAGATCTTGGCCGCTTCGTCGTTCGACACGGAGCCGGCGATGACGACGTCCTCGCCCTGGCGCCAGTTGACCGGCGTCGCGACCCGGTGCTTCGCGGTTAGCTGCAGGGAGTCGATGACGCGCAGGATCTCGTCGAAGTTGCGGCCGGTGGTCATCGGATAGGAGATCAGCAGCTTGACCTTCTTGTCCGGCCCGATGACGTAGACGTTGCGCACCGTCTGGTTGTCGGCCGCCGTGCGGCCTTCCGCCGTGTCGCCGACGGTGGCCGGCAGCATGTCGTAGAGCTTGGAGATCGCAAGCGTCGGGTCGCCGATCATCGGGTAGTTCGGCGCATGGCCTTGCGTCTCCTCGATGTCCATGGCCCAGCTCTGGTGCCGGTCGACGGGGTCGACGCTGAGCCCGATGATCTTGACGTTGCGCTTGTCGAATTCAGGCTTGAGCTTGGCCATGTAGCCGAGCTCGGTGGTGCAGATCGGCGTGAAATCCTTGGGATGAGAGAAGAGGACGCCCCAGGACTCGCCGAGCCATGAATGGAAGCTGATATGGCCTTGCGTCGTCTCGGCTTCGAAGTCCGGGGCGGTGTCGTTGATGCGGATGGACATGGTGAGTTCTCCTGTATGAATAGGTTGACGCGGCGATACTGACCGACCGGCGTTCCTCCACCGTTCCCCGAATGCGCTTTGCGTGTGCCGGCTCTTTCAATCGGCATCGATGCAGGACTATGGTTGCCCGGGGCGTCTGGGGAGCTGAAATGCGTGTAGAGGTGGATTTGCTTGGCCAGTTCCGCGTGTCCGTCGATGGACGCGCGGCTTCCGCGGCCGCATGGCGGCGCACCAGCAGCGTGACGCTGGTCAAATTGCTGGCGCTCGCCCGGCGCCACCGGCTGCACCGCGAGCAGGTGATGGACGCGCTGTGGCCTGACCTCGAGCCGGAGGCGGCGGCCGCCAACCTGCGCAAGGCCGTGCATTTCACCAGGCGCGCGCTCGGCGCGCATGAGATCATAGAGCTCGACGGCGAGATCGTGGCGCTGGCGCCGGACGCCGAGATCGCCATCGATGCCGCGCTGTTCGAGGTCGAGGCGACGGCAGCGCTGCAGGCGGGCGATAAAGTCGCCTCGGAGCGGGCGGCCCAGCGCTACGGCGGCGACCTGCTGCCGGAGGACCGCTACGCGGAATGGGCGGAAGAGCCGCGCCAGCGTCTGCGCGAGCTCCATGTGCGCCTGCTGGAAGTGGCCGGCCTATGGGAGCGGTTGCTGGCGGTCGACCCCGCCGACGAGCGTGCCGCGCGGGCGCTGATGCAGGCGGCGCTCGAGGTCGGCAATCGCGGCGAGGTCGTCAGGCAATTCGAGCGGCTGCGCGAAAGCCTGCGCGTCGATCTCGGCGTCGGCCCGCAAGCGGCGACGGTCGCCATCTACGAGAAGGCGCTGGCGCTCGGCGATGCGCAGCCGACCGGGATCGCCGAGCGGGTGCGCGGGCTTTTGGCCTGGGGCATCATCCAGCTCAACAGCGGCGACTTCGGCGATGCCGGGCGAAAGGGCACGGAAGCCCGTACGCTGGCGATCGCGGCCGCACTCGGGCGCGAGGTCGGCGAGGCCAGCGCGCTGATCGGGCTCGCGGCGCACATGCAAGGCCAATGGCAGGAGCTTTTCCAGTCCGAATTCGTCGACTGGGTTCGCGGCGCGCCAAGTGTTGCCTCCAATGTCTTCGACGGCCATCTGTGCCTGGCGGAATTCTGCCTCTACCGGGCCGGCGGCCATGAACACATGGCAAAGGCGGCGCGCGAGCTTTTGGGCATCGCCGAGGCCGCCGGATCGGTTCCAGGCCGCGTGCTTGCCTCGCTGATCCTCGGCGAGGCGGAGCTGTTCTCGGGGCGGCTCAGGGCAGCCGAGGAGCTGTTGACCAGCGCAGCCCAGCTCAGCGCTGCAGCGCGCGCCCCTTTCGGCGAGGCGCTGGCGCTGCATCGACTCGGCGAAATCGCGCTGGCGCGCGGCCAGAAATGGCGCGCCGGCCGGCTCCTGCAGAAGGGCTTGCGTCTTGCCGAATCGACATGGCTCGCCCCGCATCTGCTGATCCGCTTCCAGGCGCTGGCGGTCGAGGCGGCGGCGACGCAATCGCAGGCGATGGAGGCGATCCGGCAAGGCGATCGCCGGCTCGCCGAAAAATGCACCTGCCAGCCCTGCTCGATGGGTTTCCGTGTCGCGTCCTCGATCGCTCTGGCCGAGGCCGGCGAACTCGACCAGGCGAGCCGGCGCATCGACGAGGCCGAGCGGCTGGCCGGCATGTGGCAGGGCGGACCGTGGGTCGCCGCCGTCTGGGAAGCGCGCGGCGTGCATCGCCAGGCGCGGGGCGAAAGCGACCAGGCATCGGCACTGCTGCGCGAAGCGGCCGCGCGCTACGCCGAGCTAGGCCGCCCGCGCGACCGGGAGCGATGCCTGGCGCGGGCGCAAGCGGTCGAGGTGAGGTTGGCCGGGTAGAAGGCGCCTCGCCTTCTCCCCTACTCCGCGATGCCTTCCTCGTACTCGGCCGACATCGTCAGCCATTTGTCCTCGTTGGTGGCGAGCGTGGCGGCGAGTTGCGAGCGCTCCTTGGCCAGCCGTGTCGCGGTCGAGGGGTCCTTCTCGTAGATCGCGGGATTGGCGAGTTCGTCCTCGATCAGGTCGATGCGCTTGCGGATGCGGTCCATCAGCGCCTCGGTGGCGCGGATTTCTTTCGCCAGCGGTTCGAGCGCGGCGCGGCGCTGGGCTGCTTCGCGGCGGCGGTCGGCCTTGGAGGCCTTGTCTGCTTCCTTCTGTTCGCGGCGGATGGAGGAAACGCCGGTGACCAGCGTCTTGTAGTCCTCAAGGTCGCCGTCATAGGGGTTCACCGCGCCGTCCTTGACCAGCCACAGCCGATCTGCGGTGGCCTCCAGCAGATGGCGGTCGTGCGAGATCAGGATCACCGCGCCGGGGAAATCGTTCAGTGCATGGATCAGCGATTCACGGCTGTCGATGTCGAGATGGTTGGTCGGCTCGTCGAGGATGAACAGGTTCGGCCCGTCGAAGGCCGACAGGCCCATCAGTAGCCGAGCCTTCTCGCCGCCGGAAAGATCCTTGGCCGCCGTGTTCATCTTCTCGGTCGTGAGGCCGAACTGGGCGACGCGGGCGCGCACCTTCGATTCCGGCGCCTCGGGCATCAGCCGGCGCACATGCTCATAGGCGTTTTCCTCGGGGCGCAGATCGTCGAGCTGGTGCTGGGCGAAGATCGCCACTTTCAGGCCCGGCGCCACGGTCATGGTGCCGGTCTCGGCCTTGAGCCGACCGGCGAGCATCTTGGCGAAGGTCGACTTGCCGTTGCCGTTGGCGCCGAGCAGCGCGATGC
>NZ_RZOT01000110.1:0-12696 GCF_003999085.1 Mesorhizobium sp. M4A.F.Ca.ET.090.04.2.1 | reverse complement strand
GCGCCGGAGAGGAATGTCGGCGAGCGATGACCGGATGGGTTTGACGGCAGCAGTGGGTTGAGCGGCGGCGGCTACACGCCTAGCGAGCAGCCCCGCCGACATTGCGGCGAGCTTGGATGCAATACTCAACGACGGTTCCTCCCAGGAGAACACCAGCACATCCTAATCTAGCACACGCGCCGCCGCGCTCGCAGTTACATTTGCTAATATCCGATCAACCGGTGCGAAGTCTTCTGGCGGACTCGATCTTCTTCAGCCGTGCCTTGGCCTCGCTCACGCGCCGCTGCGCACCTCTGATCCTGCAGCACAGGGCCAAATTGACAGCGACGTTGCCGTCCCCCTCCAGCAGTTTTTCAGCCCGTTCCAGGGCCAGTTCCGCTCGGCCGGCACGCTGCCGCGCCTTGTCCATTTCGAAGCTGTAAATTTCAACCATCTTTCCGCTCGCGTTGCGGTCCCTTCAAGATCGAAACCAGTGCCGATTGGATTGGTTCCGACACGGCGCGCAACAGCCTGTCACAATGCGGGGGCGCGGTTTGGCAGGGATCGTCTGGCTGGTCAATGGGAGATGCAGCGGCATCGCGGCGGGGAGTTCTAGCTTCCCCGCTCCTGTGCCGCTATTTCCCGAATCCAGCCGCGCAGGCTTTCGGCAGCGGGGGAAAGCATGCGGTTGTCATTCCAGGTGAGGTAGTAGCCGCCCGGCGCCGGCAGCTCCAGATCCGTCAGCCTGACCAGCTTGCCTTCGTCGATCTGCGCCTCGACCAGGCGGTGCCAGCCAACGGCAACGCCCTGGTCGGCCTGGGCGGCCTGCAGCGCCACGAAGAACTTGCCGAAGCGCCGACCTCTGGTCGAACCGTGCGGCACGCCTGCGCGCCGCAAAACCTCGTCCCAGCCGGCCCAGTCGGGATCAACCCAATCAACATGCAGCAGCGGCAGGTCAGCCAGCGATTGCGCGGTTGCATCGCGGTGCCTGCTCGCAAAGCCAGGCCCGCAAACGGGGTAGATGGTCTCGTCGAAAAGCAGCTCGGCATTCTCGTCCGGCCACGATCCAAATCCGTAGCGAATGCGCAATTCGACTTCGGCGCGGCGGTAGTCGCGAGGATCGTCGGAGATCAGGTGGTCGACGGAAATATCCGGGTGCCGCGTCCAGAAGTCCGGCATGCGCGGGATCAGCCACATCGATGCGAGGGCATCCGAGCAGGCCAAAGTAACGTTCCTCGAACGATCGCCGCGCTTCACATTTCGGACGATGTCGGCGGCTCGCGAGAAGCCGCTGGCGAGCACGCCGTAAAGGTCCTCGCCCGCGCTTGTCAGCGCCACGCCGGTCCCCAGCCGGGTAAAGAGCGGCACTCCGAGCTCGTCCTCGATCGCTTTGATCTGCCGGCTGACGGCGCCTGGAGTGACGTTCAGTTCCGCCGCCGCCAGCTTGAACGACAGGTGCCGGGCGGACGCCTCGAAAACCGCCAAGGCGGTCAAGGACGGCAGATCGTAGTAGCGGCGAACCATCTCAAGCTCCCAACAGTTCAATGATCGCGCGGCGCGACAGCTTGAGCAAGAGAGGCCAATCTGTCCGAAAGCCGTTTTTCGAGCGATGCGATAGCCCGCGTTTCGGCAGACTATGGCCGCGATCCCAACCCTTCGCGGCGGATCATAGGAGAATCCGACGAACCAACCCGTCGCGATCCCCGACGCCTTCCAATCAGCGTCCGACGCCGCTGTCGACCGCCGCGTAACTCAACAAGGAGGTGAGACTTTTGCAGGCTTGCGCCGCTGGCGTTCGGCGGTGGTTCGGAGAATATGAGCCGAATTCTCCCTCAAAATATGGCTCGAGCGATGACGGATACTGAGAAGAAGACGGTGGTGATAACAGGCGCGGCCGGGGGCATCGGCCAAGTGCTCTCCAGGCAGTTCATTGCCAACGGCTATCGTGTGGTCGCCGGCGACGCCGACCAGGCGGGGCTGGACAAGCTCGCCGCCGAGCTCAACCGAAGTGAGCAGAAGGTCTGGAGCAAGGCCGGCGATCTTCGCGACAAGGCCTATTGCGAGGATTTGATCGAATACGCCATCCAGGCCACAGGGCGTCTGGACGTGCTCATCAACAATGCCGGCATCATCACCCGCGGGAACATCCTCGAGACGACCGACGACGACTGGGAGCGGACGTTCGACATCAATCTGAAGTCGATCTTCTACACCTGCCGGCGCGCCATTCGTCATATGAAGGGTCATGGCGGCGGCGCGATCGTGAACATCGCATCCTGCTGGGGACTTTATCCCGGGCCCGGCCACGCGGCCTACTGCACCAGCAAAGCGGCCGTGGCGGCGTTCTCCAAATGTCTTGGCCGCGATCATGCCGGCGATGGGATACGGGTCAATGCGGTGTGCCCGAACGAGGTCAACACGCCGATGCTGCGCACCGGCTTCGCCAAGCGCGGTTTCAATCCCGACACCGCCATAGCGGAGCTCAACAGCACGGTGCCGCTCGGCCGGATCGCCGAGCCGGAAGACATAGCCGAGGTGGTCTACTTTCTGAGTTCCGACGCCGCCCGCTACATTGCCGGCACGACGGTCGAAGTGAACGGCGCAAAGCCGGTCTATTGAGGACACCATGGCTGACAGACTGGCAGGCAAGATCGCAATCATCACCGGCGGCGGGCGCGGTATCGGCGCCGGCATCACCCAGCGCTTTGTGGAGGCGGGCGCAAAAGTCGCCATTGTCCAGAGGAACTCGCCGCCTGAGACGATGCTCAACGAGGGTGTCATCTACGTGAAGGCGGATCTCTCCAATTCCCGGGACATTGCTGCTGCCGTCGAGACCGTCGTCGAACGGTTTGGTGGCTTGGATATCCTCGTCAACAACGCCGGCATCATGTTCGAGAAGACGGTCGACGAGATGACCGAGGCCGACTGGGACCAGATGATGGACATCAACCTGAAGGCCCCGTTTCTGCTGACAAAGGCGGCAATGCCGCACCTTCGGAAGCGGCCCTGCGCAAGCATCGTCAACATCGGCTCGATCGAAGGGCTGGCGTCCAATCCCGGGCATCCAGCCTATTCAGCCTCGAAAGCGGGCATTCACGGCTTCACGGCGGCGGTCGCCGTTGACCATGGGCACGAGGGCATCCGCTGCAACGCCATCGCGCCAGGCTGGATCAATTCCGACCTTAGCGAAGCCTACATTGACAGCATGGCCGACAGGGATCGCGTCCGTAGGGAGCTGCTTGTCATGCATCCGGTCGGGCGTCTCGGCCAGCCGACCGACGTCGGAAACCTCGCAGTCTGGCTGGCCTCGGACGAAAGCGCCTTCGTCACCGGCCAAGTCTACGTCATCGATGGTGGGCGCACAAAGAAGCTGCCGCTGCCGGTCTCTTGAGGCTGAGAACCCGGCAATCCGTACCGGCTTTGCGCGCAACTCGCCCCTGGATCAGGGACGAGCCCGACCAAGCAGAAGGGTGAATTCCGATGGTGTTGCCAGCGGCCGCGGCTTAGCGGCGGGAGGTCGGAGACTCGGCCTTTCCGCGCTTTAGTCAACAGGCGCGTGAGACTTTTGCAGTAGGTGAAATCCGCTGCTTCCGGCAATAGTTCCGGCCGGCTCACAAGGGCCGCACAATTTCTCTTGGAGGCCGCGTCATGACTGCTCAACTGCAAGTTTCTCGTAGGGGAGGGCGGGAAGCGCGGCGGACCATCCGCACGGCACCGAAGATCGACATGCTGCCGACGCTGAAGCGCGGCCTGCCGGTGCTGGAGCCTATGGATGCCGAGCAGGTCGAGCGCATTCACCAGGCTTCACTCGCGATCCTCGAAGACGTCGGCGTTGTGTTTCGCGACCCGATCGCGATCGAGGACTGGAAGAGGGCCGGAGCCGACGTGCGCGCGGATGACAGGGTCCATCTTGATCGCGGCCTGGTCATGGAGCTCATCAAGACCATTCCTTCCAGGATCGAATACTTCGCCCGCGACCCGGCGAAGAATGTCGAGCTCGGCGGGCCGAAGTCGATCTTCGTGCCGATGACCGGCGCGCCCTTCATGCGCGACCTCGATGATGTCAGGCGCGGCCCGACGATCGCCGACCTCGGCACCTTCCACAAGCTCGCGCACATGATGCCGGCGCTGCATTCGTCGGCGCACCACATCGTTGAGCCGATGGACCTTGTCGTCGCGCATCGGCACCTGCACATCACCTATTCGTCGATGAAGCATTCCGACAAGATCTTCATGGGCATGACCACCTCGCCCAAGAACGCCGAGGATGTGCTCGACATGTGCGAGATCCTCTTCGGCGAGGGTTTTCTCGAGACGCACGCCGTCACGACAGGCAATTGCAACGGCAATTCGCCGCTGGTCTGGGACCAGGTCATGCTCGGCGCCATGCGCGCCTTCTGCCGGCGCAACCAGCCGGTGCTGTGCTCGCCCTTCGTTCTCGGCGGCGCCAACACGCCGGCCTCCACCGCTGCGGCGGTAGCGCAGCTCAACGCCGAGGCACTTTCCGCGCTGGCTTACACACAGGTGATACGCAAGGGCTGTCCGGCAATCTACGGGCACTACCTTTCGACGGTGTCGATGCAGTCGGGCGCGCCGATGGCAGGCACGCCGGAAATCTCGCTCATGAACTTCATGATCGGCCAGATGGCTCGCCGCTACAACGTGCCCTGGCGCACGTCCAACCTGCTCGGCGGCGCCAAGGTTTTCGATGCGCAGGCCGGCTATGAGAGCGCCATGACCATGATGGCGGTCCTGATGTCGGGCGCCAACTACATCTGGCATTCGGCGGGCTGGAACGAAGCCGGCATGCACTGCTCGATCGCGAAGTTCGTCGTCGACGCCGAGGTCTGCTCGATGGGCTATCGGATGACGCAAGGCATCCAGTGGGACGATTTAGACGAAGCCTTGGCCGCTGTCCGCGATGTCGGCCCCGGCGGCCACTATCTTGGCCATCCGCATACGCAGGCCAACTTCGAGCGGGCATTCTTCATCCCCAAGCTTTTCGACAACAATTCGATCGAGCAGTGGTACGCGGACGGCTCCAAAGACATCAAAGTGCGCGCCCTGGAACATGCCCGGCGGCTTCTGGCCGAGTATGAAGAACCCACGCTAGATGTCGCGAAGGACGAGGAGCTGCGCGCTTACATAGACCGGCGATCGCGCGAGATTCCCGCGGTCGATGCATTGAACGAGGAATATTGAGGGTGAAGCCCGAGCCCGGAATGTTCGGTAACCCAACCGCCATGCACGGCCTCCGATGAACGCGTCCGCGAACATAAGCGCCATGAAGTCATCCGCCACGCCGGGAACTTCGGCGATAGCCGGCAGGCCCTTCGAGCTGGTGGTTTTGGTGTTGCCCGGCTTCTCGCATCTGGCGCTTCACGCCTATATCGAACCGTTCCGCATCGCCAATACGATATCGCGCCTGCCACTGTTCCGCTGGCGGATCGCGGGCCTGAACGCTGGGCCCGTGGAGGGTGCCAACGCCCTTTCAATTGCAGTTGATGCAACAATCGATGAGCTGGGTTGCGGATCGGACGATCGCAAGCCGGATCAGCTCGCGATAATGGCGGGCGAACCGGTCGAACGGCAACTGACGCCACAACTCAACGGATTTCTGCGCACGATTGCGCGCCGCGGCGTTTCGATATCGGCGGTTGGAACGGCGACATGGGTGCTGGCGCAGACCGGTCTGCTTGCGGGAACGCGCTGCACGATCCACTGGTCCCGGCTCGCCGCATTTGCCGAAGTTTTCAACCAGCCGCGAATACGAGATTCCCTGTTCGTCAAGGATGGGCAATATTCGACTTGCGCTGGCGAGCTGGCGGCATTTGACCTCGCAGTCGACCTGATCGGGAGCCACGCAGGCGACTACATTGCTCAAGAGGTCTGCCGGCACGCGACCGTCGAAGGTCAGCGTTCGGGGTCAAACCGCCAGACCGGGCCTTCAGGTCTTGCCTTTGCCGGCGTGAGTGACAAGCTTCTGATGGCAATGCGGATCATGGAGGAGAATGTCGAATTTCCGCTCTCCATGGATGAGGTTGCGCATCGGGCCGGAGTGTCGCGGCGTCAACTGGAACGCTTGTTTGCTGCTCATATCGAGGTGCCGCCGGTGCGGCACTATCTGCGGATACGCACGGACCATGCCAAGCGCCTGATCGAAGGCACGCGCATGTCCATCATCGACATAGCCATCGCCTGCGGGTTCATGTCAGCCTCGCATTTTGCAAAGTGCTTCAGGGCCTTCAACGGGATATCGCCGCAACAGTGTCGAGCAATGGTGCCGGCCTGGGTAGGCCCCGGACTTGGATAGTTGATCGGCCAGGACCCTTGGTCGTTTTGGGGAAGGCCGTTTCGAATCCGTCAGCGCTTGACCCCGACGGGCTCATTTCCCAATCCGCCTGAATTGCTTGGGGGTCATCGAAAAGTGCTTCTTGAAACTGCTGCAGAAATGCGCAGTGTCGCTGAATCCTGTTTCATAGGCGATCTCCGTGACACTTCGCCGTCGGCTCGCCAGGAGTTCACGCGCTGCGAGTAGACGTATCCGTCGCCAGAACACGGCTGGCGCGGATTGCAGGTCTGCGAGGAAGGCGCGATTCAGGCGCGCCTTGGAAGTGTTCAGGGAATGCGCGAGTTCCTCGATCGAGCATGGCGCATCGATGCGGGTCTCCATCACCTTCACCGCCTCTACGGTCAGTCGCGATGCCGCCCCGAGTGCCTCCTCGTAAGGTTTCGTCCGCAAGGCGATGCGCGGTTCCTCGGGTTTGAAGAGAAGGTAATTGAGGGCTTTTTGCGCCCTGCCGGCATTGCTGTAGTGCGCGATCAGGAAGGCCGCGACCTCAATCGCCACGATGCTCCCCGGGCATGTAACGATATTTCCATCGATGACATAGTTTTGGTTGGTGACCGGGCTGGCATGGTGGTACCTCGCCACGAACTCGCCCAGCGTGTCAAAGTGCAAAGCGCATTCGCGATGCCTGAGAAGCCCTGCCTGTGCCAGCACAAAGCTGCCCGTGCACAGGCCGATGATGGGGATGCCGCGCCTGTCCGCTGCCTGCAGGTAATCGAATGTCGCCGCATGGATCGTTTCCATATCCCGGACCAGCCCGCCGCACACGGCCAGGCAGTCGTATGTGGCTGGATCATCCAGGTTTCCCGTCGCGGCCATCTCTAGGCCGCAGCTTGCGCGCACCGGTAGCGGCCCCGCCGCAATGAAATCCCAGGCGAAATAGACCTGCCGGCTCTGATCCTGCCGGTCAGCGGCCAATCGAAGCGCATCCACGAAGCTCGCCATCGGCGTCAGGGTGAAGCTCGGACAAAGAATGATGCCGACCTTCAGATAGGGCAGCCCGACGCGATCAGGCGTTTTCAGTGCGGGTGTCAAATCCGGGCGCCTTTCCAACGCAGAGCACGCCAGCGCAATTCTTATGAAAAACGTGTCGCAATCACAATTCGTGAATTTCGCAGACCGCTAATGTTTGACCATCCAACGAGTGAGCGCTCGCGAGCAGAGACTCCCCTGACATGACGTTGACGCCGGCTTTTTCCAAAATCCTCGAGCCGCTCCAGCTGCGCCACAAGACGCTCCGCAACCGCATCAACTTCGGCGCTCATACCGCCAACATGGCCGAAGATGGCATGCCCGGAGCGCGCCACCTGGGCTACTACCTGGAACGGGCCAGGGGAGGCGCGGCCATGATCGTGGTCGAGCCGATGCCGGTCCACCGGACGGCTCGGCTGACGCGCGGCAATTTCCGACATGATGACGATGCGGTGATCCCTGGCTTCAGGGCGATCACCGACGCCTGCAAGGCGGAAGGCGCGGTGATGATCCACCAGCTGTATCACGTCGGCCAGCACGGAGATTACGACAATTCCTATAGTCCGAATTGGTCTCCCTCGGGCCTGCCGTCTTATCACGATGGGGACGGCAGCCATCGTATGCGTGAAGCCGAGATCGAGGAGATCATCGAAAGCTTTGTTGGCGCCGCTGTCCGGGCCAAGAAATGCGGCTTCGACGGGGTGGAGTTGTTCGGCCCCTACAACTCGCTGATCGAGCAATTCTGGCTGCCATGGTCGAACCGGCGCGACGACCGCTGGGGCGGCAGGTTCGAAAACAGGATGCGGTTCTCGACCGAGATCACCTCGCGCATCCGTTCGGTGACCGGCGATGGGTTCATCATCGGCCTAGCCTCGAGCATCGACGCCTCGGTTGAAGTCGGGATGAACACGGAGCTGCTCCAGGAGATTGCCGCCTATCATGATGCGCGCGCCCTGATCGACTACATCAGCTGCGGCACCGGCAGTTACTTCGATCACTCCTCGGTCATGCCGACGTTCCTCTTCCCCGACAAGCTCGGCGCCCCCAACGCCCATGCGTTGAAGGAGGTCTGCAAACACACCCGCGTCCAGGCCGAAAGCCATATCCGCACACCCGAAAATGCCAACGAGGTTATCTCGTCGCGCCAGGCCGACATGGTCAGCATCGTGCGCGGCCAGATCGCGGATCCGCACTGGGTCAACAAGGTGGCCAGCGGCCGCGACGCCGACATTCGCGGCTGCATCTCATGCAACCAGATGTGTTGGGGAAGGCGCTCCAGGGACTATTGGATCTCGTGCCTCGTCAACCCCTCGGCCGGCCGCGAATTCGAATGGGGTGGCGACCGCTTCGCGCCGAGCATGCAGCCGAAGCGCGTCTTGGTGGTCGGGGGCGGACCGGCAGGGCTCGAAGCGGCCCGCGTTGCCGCCGAGCGCGGCCACAGCGTCACGCTCGCGGAGGCCGGCCCGCAACTCGGCGGACAGTTCAGGCTCGCGGGTTTGCAGGCGCGGCGGTCTCAAATCCTGGAATTGATCAACTGGTACGAACGGCAGTTGACCAGACTGGGCGTCAGTCTGCTGTTCAATACACCGCTCGATGCCGGGGAGGTCGCCGGCCGCGACTTCGAGGAAATCGTCATCGCGACGGGCTCGCAACCCGCCGGCACGGGCTTCCAGCGTGGACTGCCTGGGCAGGACCGCCTTCCAGGGGTCGACTTGCCCAATGTCTGGTCAGTCGAGGATGTGATGACCCGGACGGCACGCCTGGGCGACCATGTGCTCCTCATCGATGACACGGGTGATTGGCGGGGCCTCGGCACCGCGCTCGAAATCGTGGCGCGTGGCCATCGCGTCACCGTGGTTACGTCCTGGCCAGTGGTAGGCCGTTTCCTGCAACGCACGGAAAGCGACGGCGTTGCGCGCGCCCGGCTGAAGAGCGCGGGCGGCGACTGGATAACCGACGCGGTGGTCAAGGCATGGCATGGCGACGGCGCGACGGTCAGGTGCCATCTCGATGGGACCGAAACCGTGATCGATGCCGATACACTCGTCCTGGCCACCACCAACGTGTCCGACACGGGGGTACGGGACGATCTCGAGGAACAGGCGCCCGCGCTGAAACCGAAGGTCATCGGCGACGCGCTGGCGCCGCGGCTTGCCGTGGCGGCGATCTACGAGGGGAGGGTGCTTGGCCAGTCGATCTAGACCGGCAGCCAGCCGACATTGTTGGCCGGGTCGGGCAGAGAGGCGGCGGTCCTGAGGTCCGAGAAACCGGCCGCTATGCAGGGGTTCGACATTTGGTTTGGGCAGCGCGTGAGAGACAAGCAATCATCAACAGGGAGCACTCAAAATGAAGTTTTTCAAAAGCGGCGGAACCCGCGTTCCAAAAGCGATAACGCGTATGGCGAAGGACGTTCGTGAGGGCCTTATGGACCGGCGCGAATTCCTCGCGATGGCCAGCGCATTCGGCGCATCAACTGCGGTTGCCTACGGCATGGTTGGCCTGGCCGCGCCGGCCCCGGCGTTCGCCGAGGAAGGCAAGAAGGGTGGAACGCTTCGCGTCGCCATGGTCGTGAAGCAACAGAAGGACCCGCGCACCTATGATTGGGTAGAGATGGCCAATATCAGCCGCGCCTGGCTGGAGCCGCTGGTCAGGTACACCCGCGAATTCACCTTCGAGCCGGTGCTTCTGGAAAGCTGGGAGGTCAACAGCGACGCCACCGAATACGTGCTCCATATCCGCAAGGGCGTGACCTGGAACAATGGCGACGCCTTCAACGCCGACGATGTCGTCCATAGCTTCAACCGCTGGTGCGACAAGAAGGCGGCGGGCAATTCCATGGCCGCACGCGTCAACAGCCTGGTCGACCAGAAGACCGGCAAGGCGCGCGAGGGTGCCGTTACCAAGGTCGATGATCACACGGTCAAGCTCTCGCCGAGCGACCCGGATATCGCGCTCATTGCCGGTCTCACCGACTACCCCGCCTTGGTCGTGCACCGCAACTTTGACGCCGACGGCGCCAATCCGGTCACGAAACCGATCGGCACCGGTGCATTCGAGCTCGTCTCCTACGATGTCGGCCAGAAGGCAGTCTTGAAACGGCGCGAGAGCGGAAAATGGTGGAGCGGAGAAGCGATGCTCGATGGGATCGAGTTCATCGACTATGGAACCGACCCGAACGCGATGGTGAATGCCTTCGAGGCTGGCGAGGTTGACCTAAACAATGAAACTGGCGCGGACTATGTCGAGATCCTGGACGGGCTTGGACTTCACCAGACTGAGATCCAGACCGCGACGACGCTGGTTGCGCGCACCAACGTCACGCAAAAACCGTATGACGATAAGCGCGTGCGCAACGCGCTCCAGATGGCGGTCGACAACGACGTCGTCCTCCAACTGGGCTATGCCGGACGCGGGACAGTCGGCGAAAATCATTTCGTCAGCCCGATTCACCCCGAATACTACCCGCTGCCAAAGAAGGCGCGCGACGCGGCGGGAGCAAAGAAACTGATGGCGGAAGCCGGCCAGGCGGATTTCGAGCACGAGCTGATCACCGTCGACGATGACTGGAACAAGAGCACGGGGGACGCGATTGCCGCCCAGCTTCGCGACGCCGGCATCAAGGTCAAGCGCACGGTGCTGCCGGGCTCGACCTTCTGGAACGACTGGACGAAGTATCCTTACTCCGTCACCGTTTGGTACATGCGCCCGCTTGGCGTCCAGGTGCTGGCACTGGCGTTTCGAACGGGCGAGGCCTGGAACGAGACCGGCTACTCCGATCCGGAGTTCGACAAGAAGCTCAAGGAGGCCCTGTCGGTAAGCGCGCCCGAAAAGCGGCGGGAAGTGATGAAGGACATCGAGACCATAATCCAGGACTCGGGGATCATCATCCAGCCCTATTGGCAGAAGCTCTACAATCACATGAGCAAGAAGGTGAAGAACTACTCCATCCACCCGACCTTCCAGATGGATCTGGAGAAGGTCTGGCTGGAGCAAGACTGACGCTTTTGCTTTTCGCTGACGGCCAGTGGTGGCTGCGGATGCCCTTTCCCTAGGAAGGGCAATACTGTGCTCTCACGCAAGCATGAAGGTTGCCGCCCACCGACGTCGCGGACAGTCCGTTCCGGCTGGCCGCGGCGTCTTCGCGTTTTCACTCACCAAACCGACTGGGTAGTCTGCCCCACTACCTTCTTCCGGTATCTTTTGTGCGGCAGTCGAAACAGTCGTATCCTGTCCCGCCGTGACGGCCGCGGACGAATCATGAAGGTCTCGATGAGCGAGCAAAACCCACGTTCTGCGCGGGAACGCATGACGATCCTCGGCGATGTCGAGGCGGCATCCTTTCTTCCGTGGATCGAGCGTCATGCCGCCAAGCTCGGGCTCGCGCAGGCAATATGCGTCACCGGTCCCGACCGGATCGAACTCGAAGTTGCCGGCCCGGCCGAACTCATCGACATGATGGAGATGGGGTGCTCTCTTGGACCAATCGATGTCTGGGTCGAGACCATTCGCCGGGCGCCGATCGAGAGCGAATCGGGCTAGCTTTGCAGTCGCAGGTCTTGCCTGCCACGGCGTCATGCACCTTTTTTAGGCTATTGTTGCCAGTGAGGAAATGTTGTGCAAACGTAACCGAGCTTATTAGCATATCCTTGACCGCGAAGCCGCGCTCGGGAAGATGCTAGGTGTCGTTTGAAAGTTGATGCATGCCGCCCTATCCGACTGGCTCATGGATGCCTGTTGCCCTCTCCGCGGACCTGCCGGCGGGAACCGTAATCCCGGCGCAATCCCCAGCCGGGCCGATTGCCCTTTGGCGAAGCCGTTCCGGCCGTGCGGCGGCCTTCGCCGACAGATGCCCGCATCGCGGCATGCGCCTTTCCCATGGCTTCGTGCGCGGTGAGAGCCTGTCCTGCATCTATCACGGCTGGAGCTATGCCCAGGCGGGAAACTGCCTGCGCATTCCGGCCCATCCGGCACTGGCGCCGCCGGACACGATTCGTGTCGCGACGCAGCCCGTCGAGGACGGCGGCGGTATCATGTGGATTTCCGTTGGCGAACCCGCCGCCGGGCCGCCCCGGTTCGAGGGCCTCGCCCCCCTGCGCTCGATGATGGTGGAAGCGGACATCGCGGCGCTGGAGGCGGTCGCGGGCACCAAGGCCGACGGAGGCCTGCTCGGCTACACCGAGAATGCCCGGACCGTCCAGCTGCTGCTTGCTCCGCAAGGGAAGGCGCGGACGCTGATGCATGTTCTGGTGGACCAGGGCAGCAGTCAGGCCGAGCGTATCGCCGCATCGAGGGCCGCAGAGGCGCTGCGGCGGGCGGCCGAGGATAATTCGCGCGGCGGGATCGCCCGATGACCCGTAACGCGATGATCGACGAATGGTATCCGGTCGGCCTTGCCA
>NZ_RZOT01000010.1:0-29412 GCF_003999085.1 Mesorhizobium sp. M4A.F.Ca.ET.090.04.2.1 | reverse complement strand
GCGCTTGGCCGCCGCACCGATTTCAGCTTCTAATAAATTCTTCGAGGTGCCTGCGGACCTCTGACGCTCGTTCGACTGGAGCCATATGGGTTTCTCCCGCGAGCAGTGTGAGCTTCGCTCCGCTGATTGCACTCGCGGTGGCTTCCATCATCCCGCCGAAAAACTGGTCCCTTTCACCGCCGAGGATCAAGGTCCTCGCCGAGATATCGCGGAGGCCTTCGTAGGCCACATCGTTGTCGAGCATTGCCTCGAGATAGCGCCCAATC
The DNA here is from genome assembly GCF_003999085.1 of Mesorhizobium sp. M4A.F.Ca.ET.090.04.2.1. Classification (NCBI taxonomy): domain Bacteria; kingdom Pseudomonadati; phylum Pseudomonadota; class Alphaproteobacteria; order Hyphomicrobiales; family Phyllobacteriaceae; genus Mesorhizobium; species Mesorhizobium sp. M4A.F.Ca.ET.090.04.2.1. The sequence goes on along the minus strand of NZ_RZOT01000010.1, from coordinate 29,146 downwards.
GTCCTTGGCGCTCCCATCCGGGCAATCAGGCTGCGTCCTTCGAACCTCAGTCGAAAACGCAAAAGAAGGTTCAGCCACGGCCGCCGAAACGCCGTTGTGAATTCCTCCAAAAGCGCGTGAAATTGTTCGGCTTTTGCGAATTGGATCTGTCTCTTGAGCCGCTCTTTTCCATCGGCCGAAAAGCCATGCGCACTCGCCAGCAGGACCAGCCTGCCTACCAGGTCTGGATAGCGTGCGGTCACCTGCGTTGCGACAACGCCGCCATAGGAAATACCCATCAACTTCGCTGGCTTCTTGAAGTCAGCGTCGATGATCTCCGCGATGTCTCTGGCCATGCCCTCGAGCGATAGATCGGCTTTGGGAGCGGGATCGTAGCCAATCAGCACAAAGCTCGTGCCGGGTGGAAGGATATGGATGAGCTGTCTGGCGTCCTTTTCCAGTCTGGATGGACAGGGTTTCATCATGAACCCCTGACCGCCGTTGATGATGAGAAGCCTTTCCGGTCCTTGTCCAACGCTGGCGAACGGCAGCCGGCCCAGAAACAGCCCTGTTTCAATTTTGTGCATCAAGTCGCTGCCTGGCGCATGGCAGCCTCCCTTGATCAATGGGAAGCAAAGTTGCTTTGACGCTCGCACGCCGGTGTGCCGGCGCCAAGGGGGTAGGCGGCCACTAGTTCACCGTCCGTCGCGTGCCCGGCAGGTCGAGCGAGAAAGCAGGTATAGCGACGTCGAACGTCTCGCCCTGCTTGTTGCGCATCGTGTAGTGGCCGACCATGATGCCCGACGGCGTCGAAAGCGGGCAGCCGGAGGTGTACTGGTAACTGTCGCCGGGATTGAGCTCGGGCTGGTCGCCAACGACGCCGGCGCCGCGCACCTCCTCGACACGGCCGCTGCCGTCGGTGATATGCCAATAGCGCGACAGCAACTGCACGAACTCGTCCGACTGGTTGTCGATGGTCACGTGATAGCCCCAGACATAGCGATTCTCCGACGGATCGGAGCGATCCTCCAGATAGAACGGCCTGACCTGCACTTCGATCTTGCGCGTGACGGCGCGATACATGAGCTGCTCCAAACAGTTCGGGAACTTTCGGCTCGCTCCGCGATCAGGTCAACGATGCGTGATGCCCATCCCTTCCGTCCTTATGCGCACGTGCCGGCAAACAATGTCATTTAAGTGACACACGACAATGATGGTGTGCGCAGACCGTGCCGGGCGACTCATCGCTCTGTCGACCTGTTCAAGACGGCCATTCCCAGCCGGCTTTTCCGGAGTGACCAGACCTCGATGGAACTGATCGCCATAGCCGCCGCCCTGCTTTCGATAGCCTTGCTCCTCGCCAATCTCACCAGCATCCTGCTCGCGGCTTTGAGGCTGAAACCCCCGCGCGGCGCGGCGCCGCCCGCCGGCAGGACGGCGCCGGTCTCGATCGTCATTCCCGCGCGCGGCGTCGAGCCGTTCACCGAGGAGACGCTCCAGCGCGCTTTCACGCTCGACTGGCCGCGTTACGAACTGATCTTCTGCGTCGCCCATGCCGACGATCCGGTGGCCAAGCTGATAAACCGGGCGATTGCCCGGTTTCCCAAGGTGCCCGCCCGGCTGCTGGTCGGCGACGACCGCGTCAGCGCCAATCCGAAGCTCAACAATTGCGTCAAGGGCTGGGAGGCGGCGCGCCATCACTGGGTGATCCTCGCCGATTCCAACGTGCTGATGCGGCACGACTATATTCAGCATCTGATGGCAGCCTGGCGGTCGGACAGTGGCCTCGTCTGCTCGACGCCGATCGGCTCGCGGCCGGACGGCTTCTGGGCGGAGGTCGAATGCGCCTTCCTCAACACGCTGCAGGCGCGCTGGCAATATGCCGGCGAGGCGCTTGGCCTCGGCTTTGCCCAGGGCAAGAGCATGCTGTGGAACAAGCCCATGCTCGACGCCAATGGCGGCATCCGCGCGCTTGCCGCCGAGATCGCCGAGGACGCCGCGGCGACCAAGCTGGTCAACGGGCTCGGCCTTCGCGTCCATCTCGTTGCCTCGCCCTTCGAACAGCCGCTGGGCGAGCGCCGGCTCGGCGAGATCTGGTCGCGCCAGGCGCGCTGGGCGCGGCTGCGCCGCGTCACCTTCCCGCTGTTCTTCGCGCCGGAGATCATGACCGGCGCGGCGCTGCCGCTGCTGCTGGCGCTGTTTGCGGCGGCTCACGCGGGCATCAGCCTGCCGGCCACGGCGCTTTGCGTGCTGGCGCTCGCCTATCTGCCGGAATGCGCGCTCGCCTCGGCCAAGGGCTGGTACCTGTCGCCGCGCATCGTCGCCGCCATGATCGCGCGCGACGCGATGCTGCCGGCGATATGGGCGCGCGGTTGGCTGGGCGGCGCCGTCGACTGGCGCGGCAACGCCATGACCATCGGCACCAAGGTGGCCGAACTGGAAGAGACGCCCTCGAGTGCCTGACCGGGGCCTTCGCCCAGGTCCCCTATTTCGCCGCCTTCAGTGCCTGCTCGACATCGGCGAGCAGGTCGTCCGTGTCCTCCAGGCCGACCGAGAGCCGGAGCGTGCCCGGGCCGATGCCGAGCTCGGCGCGCGCTTCGTCGCTGAGGTTCTTGTGCGTGGTCGTCGCCGGGTGGGTGATCAGGCTCTTGGCGTCGCCGAGATTATTGGAGATCAGCACGATGTCGAGGGCGTTCTGGAAGGCGAAGGCCGCCTGCTTGCCGCCCTTGACGTCGAGGCAGATCAGCGTCGAGCCGCCCGACATCTGCTTCCTGACGATCTCGGCCTGCGGGTGGTCGGCCCGGCCCGGATAGATGACGCGGGCGATCTCCGGCCGTTCGGCGAGGAAGTCGGCGATCTTGCCGGCGCTTTCGGTCTGCTGGCGCACCCGCAGCGGCAGCGTCTCCAGGCCCTTCAGCAGCGTCCAGGCGTTGAACGGCGACAGGCTGGGGCCGGTATGGCGGAAATAGTCGTGCAGGTTCTCGTCGATCCACTTCTTGTCCGACAGGATGACGCCACCGAGGCAGCGCCCCTGGCCGTCGATGTGCTTGGTCGCCGAATAGACCACAATATGGGCACCGAGCTGCAAGGGCTTCTGCTGCAGGGGCGTGGCGAAGACATTGTCGACGATCAGTCTGGCGCCGATCGAATTGGCGAGTGCCGCGACGGCGGCGATATCGACCACTTCCAGCGTCGGGTTGGTCGGGCTTTCCAGGAAGAACAGCTTGGTGTTGGGCTTCACCGCCTTTTCCCAGTTGGCGATGTCGGTGCCGTCGACCAGCGTCGCCTCGATGCCGTATTTCGGCGCCAGCGTCTCGACCACCCAGCGGCAGGAGCCGAACAGCGCGCGCGCCGCCACGATATGGTCGCCGGCCCTGGCGCTGCACAGTAGTGCCGCCGTCACCGCGGCCATGCCGGAGGAGGTCGCGCGCGCGTCCTCCGCACCTTCCAGCGCGCACATGCGTTTTTCGAACATGTCGACCGTCGGGTTGGCGTAGCGCGAATAGATGAAGCCTGGTTCCTCGCCCTTGAAGCGGGCCTCCGCCGCCTGCGCCGTCTCATAGACATAGCCTTGGGTGAGGTACATCGCCTCGGCTGTCTCGCCGAAGCCGGAACGCAGCGTTCCGCCATGCACGAGTGCCGTCTGAGGCTTCCAGTCACGCTTCTTGGTCATCGCTCTACTTCCAGATACAAAAAAACCGGCCGCGAAAAGTCGCAACCGGTCCATACGGCCTTGCGGCCCGACGGTCCTTTAGCGACTTGTTTAACGTGGCTGCAAGCCGACCGGCCAAATCACCACGGGATAACGACCCTTTAGACCCGCACCGCGCTTGCGTCAATTGCCGGCTTCATTAAGAGGTTTGTACCAGCGGCCTTGGAGCGGAGCCAGCTTTGCGGCAGACAGGCATTCTTCCCGATCAGGACATTTCCGCGCTGTTCCAGTCCGGCGCGCTGAAGTCGCCGCGCGCCCTCGATGCCGACCAGGTCCAGCCGGCCAGCCTCGACCTCAGGCTGGGCGACAAGGCTTTCCGCGTGCGCGCCTCCTTCCTGCCCGGCCCCGATCATCTGGTGGCCGACAAGCTCGACCGGCTGAAGCTGCACGAGATCAATCTCGCTGACGGCGCTGTGCTGGAGACGGGCTGCGTCTACATCGTGCCGCTGCTGGAGAGCCTGGCATTGCCGGCGAATGTCTCTGCCTCGGCCAATCCGAAAAGCTCGACCGGGCGGCTCGACATCTTCACCCGGGTGATGACCGACCGCGGTCACGAGTTCGACAAGATCGCTGCCGGCTATGCCGGGCCGCTCTACCTCGAGGTCAGCCCGCGCACCTTCCCGATCGTGGTGCGTGCCGGATCCCGGCTGTCGCAAATCCGTTTCCGCACCGGCAATGCGCTGCTGTCGGAGAGCGAGTTGCGCGAGCTCCACCATGGCGAGATGCTGGTCGCCACCGAGCCGCCCAACATTTCCGGCGGTGGCATCGCGCTCTCGATCGATCTCGACGGCGACAAGGACGGGCTGGTCGGCTATCGCGGCAAGCACCATACCGGCCTCGTCGATGTCGACAAGCGGGCCGCGCAGGACGTCGTCGATTTCTGGGAGCCGCTCTACAAGAGCGGCGCCGGAGAATTGGTGCTCGATCCAGACGAATTCTACATCCTGGTCAGCCGCGAGGCGGTGCATGTGCCGCCGCTCTACGCCGCCGAGATGACGCCCTTCGATCCGCTGGTCGGCGAATTCCGCGTCCACTATGCCGGCTTCTTCGATCCGGGCTTCGGCCATTCGGCGGCCGGCGGCACCGGCAGCCGGGCGGTGCTCGAAGTGCGCAGCCACGAGGTGCCGTTCATCCTCGACCACGGCCAGATCGTCGGCCGTCTGGTTTACGAACACATGCTGAAGCGGCCACAGGCGCTTTACGGCACCGATCTCGGCTCGAACTACCAGGCGCAGGGCCTGAAGCTCTCCAAGCATTTCCGCGCCGCGCGCTGATCCATCGTCATCGTTAGACTCCGCTTGCCCGGCCCCACGCGGCATGCTTGGCTGTGCCCAGCCCGTCAAGGTGACGGAAATGAAGGGGAAGAAGACAATGCGGATTTCGAGATGGATCCTGTCGGCGGCCGCTGCCGCCATGCTGGCGCTCGGCGCCGGCGCCCTGTCGGCGCAGGCCGCGGAAAAGATCAAGATCGGCACCGAGGGCGCCTATCCGCCGTTCAACACCATCACGCCGGACGGCAAGGTCGAGGGCTTCGACATCGACATCGCCAACGCGCTGTGCGCGCAGATGAAGGTCGAATGCGAGATCGTCACCCAGGACTGGGACGGCATCATTCCGGCCCTCCAGGCCAAGAAATTCGACGCCATTATCGCTTCGATGAGCATCACCGAGGAGCGCAAGAAGCAGGTCGCCTTCACCCACAAATACTATACGACGCCGCTTGCGCTGGTCGCGCCGAAGGACAGCGAACTCACCTCGACCGAACCGGCCGCGCTCGCCGGCAAGACGGTGGGCGCCCAGGCCTCGACCACTCAGGCCGACTTCGCCCAGGACGTTTATGGTAAGGCCGGCGCCGAGGCCAAGCTCTATCCGACCCAGGAGGAGGCGATTACCGATCTCCAGAACGGCCGGCTCGACGCCGTCATTTCGGACAAGTTCGTGCTGGTGGACTGGCTGAAGAAGGCGAGCGACGGCTGCTGCAAGCTGGTCGGTGACGTCAAGGGCACCGAGACCGAAGCCGGCATCGCCGTGCGCCTGGACGACACTGCACTTCGCGACAAGCTCAACGCGGCAATAGACGCCATCGTCGCCGACGGCACCTACAAGAAGATCCAGGCGAAGTATTTCGACTTCGATATCTATTGAGGTTGTGCGCCCTCCGCCTTCTCCCCTTGTGGGAGAAGGTGGATCGGTGCGCAGCGCCGAGACGGATGAGGGGTAGGTGACGGATCACCCGTCTTTGCCAAGCTGGAGCACCCCTCATCCGACCTCGCTTCGCGAGGCCACCTTCTCCCACAAGGGGAGAAGGAGAATGCGCTCAAAGCGCCTTGACCGCCACCTTCACCGGCTTCTCGATCTCGAGCGGGTTGCGCAGCGGCAGGCCGAAATCCTTCGCCTCGATCTCGAAAGTGTCGCCCGCCTCGGTCTTGACGCCGTCGGCGAAGGAGAGCGTCGCCGTGCCGAACATGTGGACATGCACGTCGCCCGGCTGGCGGAAGGCCGAGTATTTGAAGTGGTGATGCTCGAGATTGGCGATGGTATGCGACATGTTCGCCTCGCCCGACAGGAACGGCTTTTCCCAAAGCAGCTTGCCGTCGCGCCAGATGCGCGAGGAGCCCCTGATGTCGGCCGGCAGGTCGCCGATCAGGATCTCTGGCCCGAACGAGGCGTTGCGCAGCTTGGAGTGGGCGAGGAACAGGTAGTTCACCCGCTCCGTCACATGGTCTGAGAACTCGTTCGACAGGGTGAAGCCGACACGGAACGGCGCGCCGTCGTCGCCGATGACGTAGATGCCGGCTATCTCCGGCTCCTCGCCGGCGTCCTGCGCGAAAGCGGGCGACATTAGCGCCGCGCCCGGCGCCACTGCCATCGTGCCGTTGCCCTTGTAGAACCACTCCGGCTGCACGCCGACCTGGCCCTTTGGAGGCTTGCCCCCTTCCAGCCCCATGCGGAACATCTTCATGGAATCGGTGAGTTGCTCCTCACCGTCGGCGCTGAGCTTCCTGTGCATGGAATCGCGCGTCGCGGCGGAGCCCAAATGCGTCAGGCCGGTGCCTGTGAGATGCAGGTGCGCCGGATCCGGATGGTTGATCGGCGAGACCAGCCGTCCTTTCTTGTAAACGGCATCGAGATCGATGGTTTCGCCGAAACCCTTGCGCTCGATCAGCGCCACGAGGCCGGTGCCGGTGCGCGCCGCCTCCATCGCCAGCGAATAGACGCTGCGGGCGCCGTTGATGATCCGCGTCTTGCCGCCGTTGCGGGCGACGACGCGGATCGTCTCGGCGTCGTCGAGGATCTGGGAGATCAGCATGATGAACCCTCTCTCTTTTGCCTTGGCCCGGCCGCCGATGGGCAAACCCTGACCGTCGCGGCCCGGAACAGTTCCGTGCCACGGTTGAAACTCTTCGTCCGGATTGCGCTCGCGAGCCTGGTCCCTCCGGGGACTTCTTGGCGCCGGCGGGTTGCCGGCAGCTTCGCGATCTGGACCCGTATGCCTCCTGCTTTCCTCGGCTGGTGCGGTTCAGCTTCGAGCAGCCGACCGCTTCCAATATATTGTCTCTGCGCAATTCCGGACGGAAAACCGCTATGCAGCTTTCCTGGAATTGCTGCCGTCAGGCCTTGTTCTTGTTGTAGACGTCGAAGATCACCGCGCCGAGCAGCACCAGGCCCTTGACCACCTGCTGCCAGTCGACGTTGACGCCCATGATCGACATGCCGTTGTTCATCACACCCATGATGAAGCCGCCGACCACCGCACCGATGACCTGCCCGACGCCGCCCATCGCCGAGGCGCCGCCGATGAACACGGCCGCGATGACGTCGAGCTCGCTGCCGAGGCCGGCCGCGGGCACCGCCTGGCCGAGGCGCGCCGCGATGATCAGGCCGCCGAGCGCCGACAGCACGCCCATGTTGATGAACACCATCAGCGTCAGCCGTTCGGTGTTGATGCCCGACAGTTGCGCCGCCTTGGCGTTGCCGCCCATGGCATAGATGCGGCGGCCGATGGTCATGCGCTTGGTGACGAAGACGAACAGCGAGATCAGCACGCCCATCACCAGCAGCACAACCGGCAGGCCCCTGTAGCTCGCGAACTGGAAGACCAGGAACAGCGCCAACGCGCTGCCGACCAGCGTCTTGATGACGAACAGCGGGAAAGGCTCGGCCTCATAGCCATGACGCTCACGCTTGCGGCGGGCCCGCAGCCCGAAATAGGCATAGGCCAGCACCGCGATCAGTCCGAGCACGATCGTCGTCATGTGCAGCGTAAGCCCGCTGCCGAGGATGGTCTTGCCGGCGGCATTCACCGTCGGCGGGATCAGCGTCAGCGGCCCGATCACGTCCGGAATGAAGCCCGAGCTTAGCGCCTTGAAACTGTCTGGAAGCGGGCCGACCGAGGAGCCGCCGCCCAGCAGGGCCTGGCAGATGCCTCGAAAGATCAGCATGCCCGCCAGCGTCACGATGAAGCTCGGTATCCGGTGATAGGCGATCCAGTAGCCTTGCGCCGCGCCAATGAGGGCGCCCACGATCAGGCACACGATCGAGACCACCAGCGGATTGCTTATTATCCCGAGCGGCCAGATGACCATCATCATCGCCGCCAGCGCCCCGATGAAGCCCGCCACTGAACCGACACTGAGGTCGATATGGCCGGATACGATCACCAGCAGCATGCCCAGCGCCATCACGATAATGAACGAGTTCTGCTGCACCAGGTTGCTGAGATTGACCGGTTTGAACAGCGTTCCTGATGTCGTGTACTGGAAGAACAGCATGATGACGATCAGCGCGATGATCAGGCCGTATTCGCGCAGGTTCGTCGTCAGCGCCGAGACGGCGACGCGCGGACCCTGCTTGACGTCTTCGGCTGCGCCGCTTTGCGGCGCGGGAGCGCTTTCTGTGCTCATGATGCTTTTTTTCCTTCTCCGCGAACGATGGCGCGCATGATTTTTTCCTGGCTGGCGTCGCTTGCCGCCATTTCGCCGACCATGCGCCCTTCGTTCATGACATAGATGCGGTCGGTGATGCCGAGCAGCTCCGGCATTTCCGACGAGATGACGATGATCGCTTTGCCCTCGGCGGCGAGACGGGCGATGATCGTATAGATTTCGTACTTGGCGCCGACATCGATGCCGCGCGTCGGCTCGTCGAGGATCAGCAGTTCCGGGTCGGCGAACAGCCATTTCGACAGCACCACCTTCTGCTGGTTGCCGCCAGAAAGATTGCCGGTCAGCTGATAAACGCTGGACGCGCGGATGTTCGTCTTCTTGCGATAGTCGTTGGCCACGCTCATTTCGCGCATGTCGTCGATGACGCCGCGGCTCGAAACTCCGCCCAAATTGGCCAAAGTCACATTGTGCTTGATATGGTCGATGAGGTTGAGGCCGTAGGTCTTGCGGTCCTCGGTGACATAGGCGATGCGGTTCTCCACCGCCTTGCTCACCGACGAAAGGTCGATCGGCTTGCCTTCGAGCAAAACCTCGCCGGTGATGTGCCGGCCATAGGAACGGCCGAACAGGCTCATCGCGAATTCGGTCCGGCCGGCGCCCATCAGCCCGGCGATGCCAACCACCTCGCCCTTGCGCACATTGAGGTTGACGTTCTTGATCACCTGCCGGTCGGCGTGGATCGGATGGTAGACCGACCAGTCCTTGACCTCGAAGACGACCTCGCCGATCTGCGGCTCGCGCGGCGGATAGCGGTCGTCGAGCGAGCGGCCGACCATCGAGGTGATGATGCGGTCTTCGCTGATGTCTTCCCTGGGCAAGGTCTCGATGGTGCGTCCGTCGCGGATCACCGTGACCTTGTCGGCGACCCGGTTCACCTCGTTCAGCTTGTGCGAGATCAGGATCGAGGTCATGCCCTGCCGCTTGAACTCGAGCAGAAGGTCGAGCAGCGCCTGGCTGTCCTTTTCGCTGAGCGAAGCCGTCGGTTCGTCGAGGATCAGCAGCTTCACTTCCTTGCTCAGCGCCTTGGCGATCTCGACCAGCTGCTGCTTGCCGACGCCGATATTGGTGATCAGCGTCTTGGGGTCTTCCTTGAGCCCGACTTTCTTCAGCAATGCGGCGGTGCGCTTCTCGTTGGCGTTCCAGTCGATGACGCCATAGGTCGCGTGCTCGTTGCCGAGGAAGATGTTTTCCGCGATCGACAGCATCGGCACCAGGGCGAGCTCCTGGTGGATGATGACGATGCCGATATGCTCGCTGTCATGGATTCCCTTGAAGTGGCATTCCTGGCCGCGAAAGACGATCTGTCCCTCATAGGTGCCGGACGGATAGACCCCTGACAGCACCTTCATCAGCGTCGATTTGCCGGCGCCGTTCTCGCCGACGACGGCGTGAATCTCGCCTTCCTCGACGCTGAGGTTGACGTTCGACAGCGCCTTCACGCCGGGGAACGTCTTGGTGATGTCGCGCATCTCCAAAATCGTCGAGGTCATTAGGAATTCCGCTCCCTGGCGCATGCCTTCCGGTTTCGGAAAGCGTCATGCGCGAAATCAACATACTGCAGTCTGGTCCGCGCCGCGACGGTGCATGGCGCTGCAGAAGCCGGCAAAAAACAATACCGGGGTCGCTTCTGAACGAAAAGGGGCCCTGCGTCGCGCAGGACCCCTCCCTTTGAAGCCGGATTACTTCAGCTCGTCGGCCTTGATGTAGCCGGAGTCGACTACCTGCGCCTGGTAGTTCGACTTGTCGACCTCATGCGGCGTCAACAGGATCGAGGGGACGACCTTGACGTCGTTGTTGTAGGTCTTTTCGTCGAGGCCGTCGGGCTTGCCGCCGGAGAGCACCTTGTCGACCAGCTGCACGGTGGCCTTGGCCAGTTCGCGGGTGTCCTTGAACACCGTCGAGTACTGCTCGCCCGAGATGATCAGCTTCACCGAGGCGGTCTCGGCGTCCTGACCGGTCACGATCGGCCAGGGCTGTGCGTCGGTACCGTAACCGACGGCGCGCAGCGAGGCGGTGATGCCGCGCGACAGGCCGTCATAGGGCGACAGAACGCCATCGACGCGGCTGCCGTCCGAGTAGTTGGCCGAGAGCAGGTTGTCCATGCGCGCCTGGGCGGTGGCGGCGAGCCAGCGCAGCGTGCCGACCTTGTCCATGCCGGTCTGGCCGGACTTGATCTTGATCGAGCCGTCGTCGATCAGCGGCTGCAGGACGGAGATCGCGCCATTGTAGAAGAAGAAGGCGTTGTTGTCGTCCGGCGAGCCGCCGAACAGTTCGACGTTCCACGGCTTGGTGTTCGGGAAGCGCTCCTTGAGGCCCTTGACCAGGGAGTTCGCCTGGATCACGCCGACGCCGAAATTGTCGAAGGTGGTGTAGTAGTCGACGTTCGGGGTCTTCTTGATCAGGCGGTCATAGGCGACGACGACGACGCCCGCGTCGTTGGCCTTCTGCAGCGCGTCGGCCATCGTGGTGCCGTCGATCGAGGCGATGATCAGCGCCTTCGGGCCCTTGGTGATTTCGTTTTCCAGCTGGCTGAGCTGGTTCGGGATGTCGTCCTGCGCGTACTGCAGGTCGACGGTGTAGCCGAGAGCCTCGAGCTGCGACTTGACGGCGTCGCCGTCATTGATCCAGCGCTGCGAGGTCTTTGTCGGCATCAGCACGCCGACAAGGCCTTCGCCTGCATGCGCCGGCAGCGTCATGGCCGCGATGCCAAGGGCCGCCACGGCGGCCAGTGTCTTGATGATTTTCACAGTAACTCTCCCTGGTTGATGGACGCGACACCTCGGGGCTTCGCGGGCCGCGCAGGCGAGCAGAAGCGCGAGATGCGCCGCTGTCGTCTATCGATCTCCGGTATCCTCCCAATCGGCCCCGCGGCGCTGATTTCAGTCGACACGATCTCCCTCGTCATCGACCGTCATGCCACGGGACGCGCGAAGGGTGTGTCCCTTTGACATAACTGTCAAATGCGATCTCTGATGGTTGCTATACCGAAACTGGTATATATCAAAAGCCGACGAATGCGTTGCGGGAGCGAAGACAAAGCATGGCGGCATTGGGCAATCCTGTTGGTATTTCAGGTGGATACGACGAGCTGCCGGGAGATGGCGAAACGCTTCTGCGCAGCGGGCTCAGCCTGCGCCATATGCGCATGATCGCAGCCCTTGACGATCACGGCCGGGTAAGCGCCGCGGCCCAGGTGATGAACATATCGCAGCCCGCCGCCTCGCGCATGATTTCGGAAATGGAGGCGGTGCTCGACGTGAAGCTCTGCGAGCGGCTGCCGCGCGGCATCACGCTGACGCCCTACGGCAAGGCGCTGGCCAGGCGCGCGCGCTCGATCCTGCTCGAGATGCGCGAGGCCGACCGCGAGATCTCTGAGCTCAAGGCGGGCAAGGGTGGCTCGGTATTCCTGGGCGCAGTGACGGCGCCGGCGATCGAACTGGCGGTGCCGGCGATCCGCGAGATCCGCCGCCTCTATCCGCGCATCGAGATCACCATGCAGGTCGAGACCTCGAACGTGCTGGCACGCGAGCTGATTGCGTCGCGCCACGATTTCATCATCGCGCGCATTCCCGACGATCTCAATCCGCGTCTGTTCGAATCGCGCGTCATCGGCGTCGAGAAGGCCTGCCTGATCGTGCGCCGAGGCCACCCGCTGAGCAACGGCAAGGCGGTGCGGCTGGAGGAGACCGCCGCCTATGACTGGGTCTTCCAGTCCGGCGGCTCGCCGCTGCGCCAGGCGATGGAGAGCAATTTCCTCAACCGCAACATCGCGCTCCCGGATCGCATCCTCAACACCAGCTCGCTGCTGCTCACCCTGGTCATGGTGGCGCAGTCCGATGCTATTGCGCCGGTGTCGGTGCAGGTGGCGAAATTCATCCAGAATCCCGACGGGCTGGCCGGCGCCATCGATGTCGTCCAGACCGAGTTCGACATCGAGGTCCGGCCCTACAGCCTGATCACGGTGAAGAACCGCGTGCTCTCTCCGGCCGCCAAGATGCTGCACGATTTCATCCTGCGCGAAGTTGGGTGACGGTTGGCTCGGCCGCCGCTAGCGAAGGCGGTAGGGCGCCGGACCAAACGGAAGCGCAACCAGTCTCGACGTCAGTTTCGGTCGTGACAGCCGCGCGCTGGCGGCCAGCGATTTCATGCTCGCGCATGTTCAAAACCCAAAATCCACCCTTTACAAATCGGGAGCCCGGATTCCAACGTGAGTGTCGGGGTGGGGCTCTCCATAGATGGCTTTCAAGAAACTGCGTATTCTGCTCGGCTTGAAGGCCGACCCAGACAAAATTCCGGCCCATGCCAGGATCGGCCGATACTCCAAGAGCCTGGACGGGCGCTCGTTCTTCAATTGCACAGAACAGTCGCCGGTCGTGGCGCGCTTCCTGGCGTCTCCTTCGCCGTAGAGCGCCCCCTCTAGGGGTACCGTGCTCGCGCGAGTGTAACAGGCCGATCGGAAGATTGATGAGCGCTGCCTAATGTTAACCATCTTGATGCTAGCGTAGCCGCCCGCGAGACAAACGCGAGAACGAGAACACAGGATGAAAATCGATCTGCTGCCTGCAAAGCTTGGATGGGCGTTGAAGACCACGGCGATTGGGTTCGCCGCCATTCTGGCGGCGCTGCCCGCGAAGGCCGAGACGGTCGGCGACAATCACGATGGCCAGATCGTGAGCTTCGCCCTGCACATTGCCCAATTGCGCGCCGCCGACGAGCCGGTGAGCCTCGAGGGGGCGTGTGACAGCGCCTGCACGCTCTATCTGTCGCTGCCCGTCGAGCAGCTTTGCGTGACCCCTCAGGCATCCTTCGGCTTCCATCTGCCCTACGGCGTCGGCGCTCGGCAGAACGCGGTCGCCGCCAATTACCTTATATCGCAATATCCTGACTGGGTGCGGCAATGGATCGATGAGCATGGCGGCCTGACGCACACCATAGTGCGGATGGAAGCCGACGAGGCGGCAAAGCACCTTCCGCTGTGCGGCGTGCTGGCATGAAAGGTGCGGCATCCATCCGCACCTGACCGGACTGCGCGGTCCCGGCAGGTGCAGGAAGGCGCCATCTGATCGATTGATTCCGGCTGAAGCGGGTAGCAGGTTTGTTGCCGGCCGGTCCTGCATGCCCGCTCTCGAAACCGCCATTCACAAGAGAGTCTCTATCGCCCTGGTAATTCGCAGGGTGAGGGAACTGACCGGGACGGCAGCCGAAGAAGCGCTAGAAGCCACTTTGCGCTCAATACGGTGGGTGACACCACCAGAAGGCCTCGGCTTCCTCTTTGGGTGTCATCGGACGTGACTCCCATGAGTCCGTTCTGGCTATGTAGTGCTTCCAAATGGGCCTGCCGTCCACGCCGGTTCCTTCGTGCCAGTCGGTAAACCCCATCAGCGGCAACAGGACTTGTCGGATCGAGCGAAGCCGCAGTGCCGCCGTGCGCATGGGAAAGGCCTCCCTCCCAGTACTTCCGCCGCAGCGTTGCCAAGCCGATTTCCAGCGGCCCGGCGGCCAAGGGCGGGGGCTCGGGGTTTGACCGCCGGGCCTAACCGGCAAACGGGGTAGGTTGCCGGCTGGCAAATTATAGGCCGATCATTGGAATATTCAATTTTGCTAAATTGCGTCGGAACAAAAACTTGCACGTCTCGTTGGAAATGCCGGCCGGATTGCATGTCCCCTCCATCCTTCCGGTCCCTTGGGAAAAGGCCCGCTGCCATGTGATTGGCGGCGGGTTTCACATTTTATCGAATGCTGAAACAAAAGCCGGCTGGAGCCGTTGATTATTACCAGATCGTACCTCTGGTGACACAGTAGACCCTGCCGCCGGCTTCGGCCGGCGGTCTTTTAGCAACGGCTAACGGAACGGAAACCGTCCTGCGATATTGAATCAAATTCGAGTTGCGGGGCGTTCCATGCGCAAGCCTGCCGGCGTTGGCCGGTTCGAGTTCATCGAGCCACTGATGAGTGAATACGGCGCGGCACAAGCTGGAGCGGGTAGCGGGAATCGAACCCGCGCGTTCAGCTTGGGAAGCTGACAGGCTACCATTACATCATACCCGCGCGCGCCCTCGTTACCATGATGGCCGGGCTTCGGGCAATCGCCAAAGCCGTGCCCGGATGACAAGAGAGCCTTTGATGCCGGCGATCGGTCATGCTAGTAGCGCCTGCGCTTTGGGAATCGGCAGTTTATTTGCCCGCCGACCCCCCGTAAGCAAGGTGCGTGGGTGGGGACCCGGCTTGGAATTCAACATACGCAAGAGAAAACGGGCCTCCGGGGCCAGGAAGATATTTGCGCTGGAAGACCTCAAATTCCTGCTGCAACTCCCTGCTTTGGCGATTGTCTCCCGGCTCGTTCCCGAGCGCGAATGGCGAGCGATCTGCCTGTCCATGGCGCGGCTGGGCGGCGCGTCTTTCGCCAACCGGGACAGCCGGGTCCTGCAGACCTTTCGCTCGTTCGGACTGGCCGGCAATGACGATCTGCGCGGCGTCCGCGCGACGCGTCACGAGCATCACATACAGATCCTGCGCGAACGGCTCGGTGGGTGGAACCCGGCCATAGCGCTGCAAGGCATCGAGCATCTCGAAGCCGCGCAAGATGCAGGCCATGGCGCGGTGCTGTGGATCGCGCATTTCAGCTTCAATGCGCTGGCGGCGAAGATGGCCTTCGCCAGGGCCGGGTTCGAGGTGTTTCACGTCAGCCGGCCAGTGCATGGCTTCACCAAGTCGCGTTTCGGCATCCGCTTCCTGAACCCGATCAGGATTGGCGCGGAACTGAGATACGCGGCCGGCCGCGTCGTGATCGACCGCGCCGATCCTGCTGCCAGCATGAACGAGGCCCGTCGGTTGCTTCGCGCCAACAAGTTCGTTTCAATAACCGCCGGAGCCTGGGAGGGCGAAGTGCTGGTCACGGCGCGAATAGGCGAATCGGGCATGGAAGTGGCCAGCGGCGCGCCCCGGCTGGCCAGGATCGCCGGCGCTCCGCTGTTGCCGGTCTTTGTCGGGCGCGACGACAGCACCGGCCAACTGCACGTGGTCGTCGAGCGCCCGATCGATCTCTCCCGCTATCGGGACAAGGCCGAGATGATCCAAAGCGCCGCGCAGGAGTTTGCCGACCGGCATCTGCCCTATTTGCAAAGCTGGCCGCATCAATGGCGCGACTGGGAGAAACTGACCGCGTTCACCTCGCGCTGACGGTCGAGAGCTCATGCCGCTATTCAGCATTCTCATAACGGACGATCAGAGCGCTGACCTTCCCGAACGGGTCAGCGAGAACATCCGCTCGTTCAAGGCCGCGCATCCGGGCGAGGAGCATGTCCTGTTCGGGGAAGCCGAATTGAGCGAGTTCATCGCGGCGCATTTCGACACCGAGGTGTTATCGGCTTTCCGCACCTTGCGCCCCTACACCTACAAGGCAGACCTCGCCAAATACTGCCTGCTCTACGAACGGGGCGGCGTCTACGCCGACCTTTCCTATGAATTCCTGCGCGGCGTTCCGCGCGAAAAGGGCCGCCTGTCGGTATTTCGTGACTTGCTGAGCTCGACGCCATGGGACACCAGCCTCGGCGTGGTCGCCGCCCCCATGCGCCACAGGGCCATGGCCAAGGCCATCGAGTTGGTCTGCGCCAACGTCAAACGCGAATATTACGGGCCGACCGCCTTGTGCCCGACCGGACCGACGCTGTTCGGTAAGGCCATCGCCATGACCTGCGATCCGGAAGACCTAATCGTCGGAGAGGCGGTCAGGTTGACGCTGCCGACAGGCGAGGGCGAACCTGCGCAGAAGCCGAGCCATTGCCTTCAGCACGCCAAGGAACTGGTGGCGATCAAGCGCAAGCGGGGAGGCGGCCCAGTGTCGGAACTCGGCATCGGCGGCGGCAACCGCTACAATAGGCTCTGGCGCTACCGGGAAGTCTATCGCGAACGGCCGCCATGGGCCCGCATCTTGCGTTGGCGGTTTTGGTGAGCGTGGCCTTTGCCGACATCCAGCTGGCTTGATGCCGGGCGGGCAAGTGCGTATTTCTGGGATCGAACCCCCGAATCGGGGCAGCCGAAACGTGGAGACGGAACTTGTCCGCACTGACGCGCTTTCTCGGTGACTCACCGCTCCGGGTGCTGATCAAGCTGCTTGTGGTCTCGTTCCTCGTCGGCCTTGTGATGCACGCCTTCGGCTGGTCGCCGATGGACGTCTACCACGGCATCCGCCAGTTCTTCCTCGACCTGTGGAATCTTGGCTTCCATGCCATCGACCGTTTCCTCGGCTATATCGTTTTGGGCGCGGCGATTGTCGTGCCGGTCTTCATCCTGCTCAGGATCGCCAGCTACAGGAAGTGACCCTCAGACGAAGCCTGACGCCACCTCGAACAGGATGGCGTGACGCGCGGCAAGTGTTACCACGTCCGTCGAATAGCCGCCGCCGACGACGCCGCAGACCGGCATGCCGAGCCCGCGAAAATGGCGGAGAACCATCGCATCGCGGGCGCGCAGGCCGTCATCGCTGAGTGACAGCCGGCCCAGCCTGTCCCCGGCGTGGACGTCGACGCCGGCATTGTAGAAGACGATGTCCCAGCGCGTTCTGGCCGACAGTTCCGGCAGGATGCCGCCGAGCCTCTCGAGATAGGCCGTGTCGCCGGTGCCGTCAGGCAGCGCGACGTCTAGGTCAGAGGCGATCTTGCGCACCGGATAGTTGCGCTCGCCATGCATGGAAAAGGTGAACGCGCGTGGTTCGTCCTTCAGGATATCCGCCGTGCCGTCGCCCTGATGCACGTCGAGGTCGACGATCAGGATGCTGCCCACGGCACCCTCGGCAAGCAGCACCAGCGAGGCGACGGCGACGTCGTTGAAGGTGCAGAAGCCGGCGCCCTGCGCGCGCCGCGCATGGTGGCTGCCGCCGGCGGCGTTGCAGGCGATGCCGTGCCTCAGCGCCAGCCGCGCCGCCAGCACCGTGCCACCGGCGGCAAGCTGTGCCCTGAGCGAAACCCGCGGACCGACCGGAAAGCCGATCTCGCGTTCGATCCTTTCCGGCACCTGGCAGGCCAGGACCTGGTCGACATAGTCGGCCGCGTGCGCCAGCTTCAGCCACGATGCCGGCGCCGGCTCGGGCATGGCGAGCGTGTCGCGGCTCGCCAGTCCGCGCGCCTCAAGCGCCTGCATCAGCAGCGGATACTTGCTCATCGGGAAGCGGTGGTTGACGGCGAAACCGGCGTCATAGCCGGGGTGGTGGACGATCTGCAGCGGCATGCCAGCTCCGGGATTCGGTTGGCCGACGCCGGATCGTGATTGCGCGGCACCGGCAAACTGGGGCACATCGGTCGTCCGATCAAGCCGTCCCGAGGACCAGGCCCTGGATCAGCTATCGACATCGGCCGCCAGCCGGTCTTTCGCCGTAACCAACCGCTCGGTGCTTGCCATCGCCGTGCCGATGACGCTCGCCTATCTGACGACGCCGCTGCTCGGCATCGTCGATACGGCGGTGGTCGGCCAGTTCGGCGACGCCGCCCTGCTCGGCGGCCTGGCGGCGGGCGCGCTTGCCTTCGACGTCGTCTTCACCACCTTCAATTTCCTGCGCTCCGGCACCACCGGCCTCGTCGCCCAGGCGTTCGGGCGCGGCGACGCACTGGAAGAGCAGGCGGTGCTCTGGCGCGCCGTGCTGATCGCCGTCGTCGCCGGCATCGTGCTCGCCGCCCTTGCGCCGGTGATCGCCATTGGCGGGCAAAAGTTCATGGGCGCCGAACCGCGCGTCAGCGAAGCGATGGCTGTTTATGTCCATATCAGGCTGCTCGCCGCGCCCTTCTCACTGATCAACTACGCCATCCTCGGCTACGTGCTCGGGCGCGGCGAGGGCGGGCTTGGCCTGATGCTGCAGGCGGTGCTGAACGGCATCAACATCGCGCTTTGCTTCCTGCTCGGCCTGAAGCTCGGCTGGGGCGTCGCCGGCGTTGCCTGGGCGACCGTCACCGGCGAGTTCCTTGCCATGCTGCTCGGCCTCGCCATCGTCCTGCGTCGTTTCCGGAGGTTGGAGCGCCCCTCGCGCCAGCGCATCCTCGACCTGCCGGCCTACCGGCGCATGCTGTCGCTCAACCGCGACATCATGATCCGCTCCTTCTCGCTGCTCGCCGCCTTCGCGCTGTTCACCCGCCAGGGCGCGCAGTTCGGCACGGTGACGCTGGCTGCCAACGCGGTGCTGATGAACTTCTTCCTCATCGCCGGCTACTTCCTCGACGGCTTCGCCACCGCCGCCGAGCAGCTCGCCGGCCGCGCCATCGGCGCGGGCGCCGAAACGCCCTTCCGGCAAGCAGTGCGGCTGACCCTGTTTTGGGGTTTCGGCCTGTCGGGCGTCGCCACCCTCGTGCTGCTGCTGGCCGGTGTCGATCTGGTCGGCCTGATCACGACATCGCCCGAGGTCCGCGAGGTTGCCGACACCTATCTGCCCTGGGCGGCGTTCACCGCCCTCAGCGGCGTGCTGGCGTTCCAGATGGACGGCGTCTTCATCGGCGCCACCTGGTCGCGCGACATGCGCAACATGATGCTGTTGTCGTTCCTCGCCTTCAGCGCCGCGCTGCTGACTTTGGCGCCGGCCTTCGGCAACAGCGGGCTCTGGGCGTCGCTGCACGTCTTCCTGCTAGTGCGAGGCGTGAGCCTGCTTATGGTTCTGCGGGTGCGGGCGCGGACTGCGTTTTAGGTGGTGCCTCCGCTCGGGATCAGGATCCGTTGACGCCGGGAGAGGTGGCTGCTGGCGACGACAACGACCTAGAGGCCGGTGAGCAATTTCTTGAGCAGGGCGTTGAGAGTCTCCTGCTCCGACGGCGTCAGCACGGAGATCAATTGCTCTTCTAGCGCCACCATTGGACCGATCAAATCGTCTATCGCCCGCTTGCCACCAGTCGTTAGCGCAATTTTCTTGCCGCGCCGGTCCTTGGGATCGGGGCGTCGTTCAACCAGCCCGGCGCGCTCCAGTCGATCCAGGCGGTTGGTCATGCCGGCCGACGAGATCATTGCCGATTCGTAAAGCTGCGTTGGCGAAAGCATATAGGGTTCGCCGGAGCGCCTGAGCGGCGTCAGCACATCAAACTCACCTACATTCAGGCCTGCTCCCGAAAGCAGCGGGTTCATGTGATCGCGGATCACGCGCGCGGCGGCATCGAGCAGACGACCTACCGTTTCAATAGGCAACACTGGAAGGTCGGGGCGCTCGCGAGCCCATTGCTTAGCCGCGGCCTCGGCACGATCCATTCGAATATTCTCTCAACAAAATGTATCTTGACATCGAGATACATTGCATCTACTAACATTGCATCAAGACAATAGCGCAGGGCGCGGCGATAGAGAAGGAGAAAGCGATGTCCAGAATGATTTTCGTGAACCTGCCTGTGCGCGACCTGGCGGCGTCGACGGCGTTCTACGTGGCTCTAGGTGGCACCGTAAACCCGCAGTTTTCGGGCGAGAAATCTACCTCGCTCATGTTCTCGGACGCGATCGGGGTGATGCTGCTGAGCCATGACCACTACCGCGAATTCACCAAGCGCCCTATCGGCGACGCGCGGCGTGACAGTCAGGCAATGATCGCCCTCACGGTCGACGACCGCGCCGCCGTCGATGCAACGCTGACCAGCGCGGTTGCGGCGGGCGGTCGCGCCGATCCCAACCCGGCACAGGATTTTGGCTTCATGTATAACCGCCACATTGAAGACCCAGATGGCTATGTTTGGGAGATCGTATGGATGAATCCGGCAGCCTGAACGCGGAAGGGCTACGCGATGAGAGATGACATAAAGGTGTGGGCGCACGGGCGCCATGGCCTTCTAATGAGCCTTGACGGCCCAATGATCCAGGCGGCTGTCGCGCAACTCGCGCAGCGAAGTCAGTCCTTCGCGCTCCACAAACCGCGCCATGCCGGCAACGATTCGCCCCGGCAGCGCCGGCCCGGCATAGATCATGCCGGTATAGAGCTGCACCAGATCGGCGCCGGCGCGGATCTTTTCCAGCGCTGTCTCCGTGGAATTGACGCCCCCGACGCCGATGATCGCCATCTCGGGACCGACGAGCTTGCGCATGCGTGCAAGGACAGCGGTCGAGCGTTCGAACAGCGGCTTGCCTGAAAGGCCGCCGGCCTCGCCGGCGAGGCTTGCGCTCCGTAGTCCCGTCCGCGCGAGAGTTGTGTTGGAGACGATGACGCCGTCGACCCTTTTCTCGGCGACCTCGGCGGCGATGTCTTCCAGTTCGGCCTCGACCAGGTCCGGCGCGATCTTGAGGAAGACCGGCGGCTGCGCCGAAGCCGACGCCCGCGCAGCCATGACGCGCGACAGCAGCTCGCCGAGTTGCTCGCGCGCCTGCATGTTGCGCAGGCCCGGCGTGTTCGGCGAGGAGATGTTGACCGTGAGATATGTGGCATGGGGCGCGAAGCGGGCGACCCCGCGCTCATAGTCACCGATGCGGTCGGCGCTGTCCTTGTTGGCGCCGATGTTGACGCCGACGATGCCAAGGCGACCCTTTCGGGCTGCAAGGCGCTTCTCGGCCGCCTCGTGGCCCTCATTGTTGAAGCCCAGCCGGTTGATCACCGCTTCGTCGGCCGTCAGCCGGAAGATGCGCGGCTTCGGATTGCCCGTCTGCGCCAGCGGCGTGACGGTGCCGACCTCGGCGAAGCCGAAGCCGAGGCCGAGCAGTGCGTCCGGCACCTCGGCATTCTTGTCGTAGCCCGCCGCCATGCCGAGCGGGTTCGGGAAATCGAGGCCTGCGACGCGCAGCTTCAGCCGATCGTCGCGCGGCGCGCGCGGGGCGACCGGCAAGCCGCATCGGAGCGCGGCGATGGACAGGCCATGTGCCGTTTCCGGATCGAGCGTGAACAGCAGTTTCTGGCCGATACGGTCGAGCATGCTCATTCCGTCTCCAGGTCGGGAAACTCATGCCGACCGTCGGCGCCGAGCGGCAGGGGACGGATCCAAAGGACTGCTGAGAGATCGAGCGGCGCGTAGAGATGCGGGAACAGCGCGCCGCCGCGTGAGACCTCGTACTTCAGGGCACCACCGAGGCGGTCGCCATCGATGGCGATCAGCAGCAGGCCGGTCTGGCCGGCAAAATGCCTGGCCGCCGTCTCCCGCAGCTGATCGGCGGTCGAGAAATGGATGAAGCCATCGGCGACGTCGATCGGTGCGCCGGTGAAGCGGCCGCTTCGCTCTGCCTCGCGCCAGAGCGCTTCTGGCGCGATCTTGTAGATAAACTGAGACATGGCTGCGCTATAGTCCGAACGAACCGCGCGGGAAAGGGTGCAGGCAAGGTCTGGAAAAGTGTTGCACGGCTTTTTCGGCGGTAGCCTGCGTCGAGTCAAGGAACGACTCTTCCCCACTTCCGGCGCAAAGCTGTGATAGGTTGCATAGACTGGCTCATGGAGGACAACATGCGTCCGCAGTACATACTGATCCCAGCGGCACTTTTCTCGCTGGTCGCCGTGTCGGCCTTTTCCGAGGAAACCGATCGCTACCGGCTGGAAAAGTCGGCCAACGGTTATGTCCGCATGGACACCCAGACCGGCGCCATGTCGATCTGCGAAGAGCGCTCCGGCCAGCTCGTCTGCAAGATGGCGGCCGACGAACGCGCCGCCTTCCAGGACGAGGTCGACAAGTTGCAGACCTCGGTCAAGGCGTTGGACGAGCGTGTCGCCAAGCTTGAGAACTCGCTTTCCGCCCGGTTGGAATCACAGCTGCCGAGCGAAGAGGATTTCAACAAGACGTTGGGCTACATGGAGCAGTTCTTCCGGACGTTCAAGGACATCGTCAAGGATATGGACAAGGAGAATGGCGACGACGGCGCCAGGCTCAACCAGCAAAAGACCTGAGCGCCCGGCCTTTGCCGCTTGAAAACGGCCGATATCGCCGCATAATCGATCCGATCCCGTAAAAAGCACAACAGCAATGCCGGGATTCGGGGAGGACTGTTTGCCGTCGGGTTACACTTTCGTCATCGCCGACGATCATCCGCTTTTTCGCGGTGCGCTGAAGGAGGCGCTTGCCGGCATCGGCGACGTCGCCGCCATCCACGAGGCCGGCGATTTCGAAAGCGCAAAGGCGCTGGTCGTGGCCAATGAGGATATCGATCTGGTGCTGCTCGACCTGTCGATGCCGGGCGCCAGCGGCCTGTCCGGCCTGATCTCGCTGCGTGGCGTTCATCCGGCCGTGCCGCTGATCGTGGTCTCGGCGCATGATGACCCGGTGACGATCCGCCGCGCGCTCGACCTCGGCGCCTCCGGGTTCATCTCCAAATCGGCCAGCATGGAGGAAATCCGCCGTGCCGTGCAGGCGGTGCTGGCCGGCGATATCGCCGCGCCCGTCGGTATCGATCTCGGCGTCGAGCGCGATCCCGAGATCTCCGACCTGATCAAGCGCCTGCAGGCGTTGACGCCGCAGCAGACGCGTGTGCTCGGCATGCTGGCCGAAGGCCTGCTCAACAAGCAGATCGCCTATGAGCTTGGCGTCTCCGAGGCGACGATCAAGGCGCATGTCTCGGCCATCCTGCAGAAGCTCGGCGTCGACAGCCGCACCCAGGCGGTGATCCAGCTCTCCCGGATTGGCGGCGACCCGCTGCAACCTGCGAGCTGATTGGCGGCCGTCGAAGCAGCATCAGCTGCTTGTACCGAGGCTTGTTCATCTGAGCCGCACGGACAGCTCGACATCGTCGCCGAAGGGGGTGGAGATGTAGCCCGATGCCGGCGAGCGCACGCGCTCCAGATATTCGGGAGAGAGGTCGGCATTGTCGGCGATGACCAGCGCGCCCGGTTTCAACCGGCTCTCGACCAGGCTCAAGATTTCCGGATAGAGCGCCTTGGCGCCATCCAGCAATAGAAGGTCTATCGCGTCGGGCAGGTCGGCCCTCAGCGTCTGCAACGCATCGCCCTCGCGGATTTCCACCAGGTCGATGAGGCCGCCCTCCGTCAGATTTGCCTTGGCGCGGACCACCTTGGACGGCTCGAACTCGGTGGTGATCAGGCGGCCGCCGCCATTGTCCCTGAGCGCCGCGGCAAGATAGAGCGTCGAGATGCCGAACGAGGTGCCGAACTCGATGATGACGCGCGCGCCGCTGCTGCGTGCCAGCATATAAAGCAGCGTGCCGGTTTCCGGCGAAACAGCGAGCCACAAATCCCTCAGCCGCCCGTAGAGATCGATATACTCGGTCTTGCTGCGCAGCAGGCGTTCCCGCTCGTCGTGCGAGATGCCGGCCATTGCCGGGCTGGTTGCGGTCTCGGCTTCCTTGAACAGGCGGGCGAGCAGGGGTGCAAGCGGGGCGTTTGTGAGCGTGATCATCGAAGTCTCCAATCGAAAATGGCTGTGTTCTTGTGTTGTGCTGAAAATACGAATAATCCTTCAGGTTTCCAATTCGCATTACCCGGCCGCGCCATGACCGAACGCTTAAGCCTTTCTATTTCCTCGCGAAAGCAGCCCAAGCAGGCTCGCGCGACGGAACTTGTTTCGGCGATCCTGGAGGCTGCTGTTCAGGTTCTGGCGAGTGAGGGCGCCCAGCGCTTCACCACCACGCGCGTGGCAGAAAGGGCCGGCGTGAGCGTCGGCTCGCTTTACCAATATTTCCCCAACAAGGCAGCGCTGCTGTTCAGGCTGCAGAGCGATGAATGGCGGCAGACGGGCGGTTTGCTGCGCACCATATTGGAGGACGACAAGCGGCCGCCGCTGGAGCGGATGCGCACGCTGGTCCATGCCTTTATCCGCTCGGAGTGCGAGGAAGCTGCCGTGCGCGTGGCACTCAATGACGCCGCCCCACTCTACCGCGACGCGCCCGAGGCGCACGAGGCAAGGGCCTCGGGTGAGCGCACCGTCCAGGCCTTCCTCCGCGAAGTTCTGCCCGGGACCCCGCAAGCAACCCAGGACCTGGCCGGCGATCTGATCACGATGACGTTGAGCGCGGCGGGAAAGGATTTTTCGGCAAGCCCGCGCACCGACGCGGAGATCGAAGCCTACGCCGATGCCATGGCCGACATGTTCTGCGCCTACATCGCAAGCCTTGGACACCGCTGAGACAGGGCTGGGCCTGTGTTGTAAGCAGGCGCGGCTATTCCGCCGCCGAAGCCAGCGGCCTAATCCGCGCTATCATCGAGCGCAGCACGGCCGGCTTCAGCGGCTTGTTGATCACCGGCACGTCGAGCCGGCCTGCCGATGCGCGCACTTCGCTCGATCGGTCGGCCGTGACCAGCACGGCCGGCAAATCCTGGCCGTGAAGCGCTCGCAGCGTCGCGATCGCGTCGAGCCCGGTGCCGCTGTCGAGATGATAGTCCGCCAGCACGATGTCTGGCCGGCTCTCCGCCGATCCCGCCACCTGCCAGGCGCCGGTGAGCGTTTCGACATGGCAGCCCCAGCCTTCGAGCAACAGCCGCATGCCGTCGAGAATGCGGGCATCGTTGTCGATGCACAGCACCTTGAGGCCGGCAAGCGAGGAGGCCACGCGCGCCGGCGCCTTCTCGATCTCGCGCCGGGGAGCCGCGACCGCGGCCACCGGCAGGATGACGGAGAAGCGCGTGCCTTTGCCGGGATTGGAGAAGATGCGGATCTCCAGCCTCAGCACCCTGGCGATACGGTCGACGATCGAAAGGCCAAGGCCAAGCCCCTCGGCCTCGCGCGCGCCTTCGTCCAGCCGGGTGAATTCGTGGAACACCGTGTTCAGCTCGTCGCCAGCAATGCCGATGCCGGTGTCGATCACCTGGATCTCGGCCAGCGACCCCCGCCGCCTTACGCCAACCAGGATGCGGCCATGGCGGGTGTATTTGATCGCGTTCGATACCAGGTTCTGGATCAGGCGGCGCAAGAGGTTGCGATCCGTCACCACGGTGAGCGACGACGGCATGATGGTGAGTTCGAGCTTCTTTTCGGCTGCCATCGGCCGGAAGTCGGTGCCGATCTGGCGGAGCAGCCCATCGAGGCTGAAGGCGGTGTCGTCGGGCTTCATGGCGCCTGCGTCGAGCCGGGAAATGTCGAGCACGGCGCCCAAAATGGTCTCGACCGACTCCAGCGAGGATTCGATGTTGACCGCGGCCTTGCCGGCGGGACCCTTGCCGTGCTTCTCGATCAGCGACGAGCAGTAGAGCCGGGCGGCGTTGAGCGGCTGCAGGATGTCGTGGCCGGCGGCGGCGAGGAAGCGCGTTTTGCCGAGATTGGCCTCCTCGGCCAGCATCTGCGCCTGCGCCAGCTCTTCGTTGACGCGGGTCAGTTCGATGGTGCGGGTCTTCACCCGCTGCTCCAGCGATTCATTGGCCCTCTTCAGCGCCAGGTCCTGCTCGACGCGGCCGGAAATGTCGGCATAGGTGGCGACGATGCCGCCGTCCGGCATCGGGTTGGAGCGCAGCTCCAGGATGCGGCCGCTGGTCTTCAGCTCCATCTGCCAGGGACCGTCGAAGCTGGTCAGCCGGTTGAGCATGGCCACCCGCTGGTCGGCCGCAAT
The DNA here is from genome assembly GCF_003999085.1 of Mesorhizobium sp. M4A.F.Ca.ET.090.04.2.1. Taxonomy (NCBI): domain Bacteria; kingdom Pseudomonadati; phylum Pseudomonadota; class Alphaproteobacteria; order Hyphomicrobiales; family Phyllobacteriaceae; genus Mesorhizobium; species Mesorhizobium sp. M4A.F.Ca.ET.090.04.2.1. The sequence goes on along the minus strand of NZ_RZOT01000010.1, from coordinate 3,088 downwards.
ATCGCCGCGTTCGGCGAGGTGGCGCAGGATCCGGTCGAGCGAGACGCCGACCTGGCCCATTTCGTCGGGCAGGCCGAACAGCGCCCGGTACTGGCGGTTCCAGCAGATGAGGCGGAAATCCCGGTCGAAGACGGTGATGCCTTGCTCCATCTGGTCGAGCGCGATCTGCAGCAGGTCGCGATTGTGCTGCAGCGCCTCGGTGGCGTCGTCGAGCAGGCGGAAGGCGTCCCTGGAATCGCGATCGTTGCGGCGGAACAGCAGCGACAGGATCAGCCGCGCCGAGGACGAGCCGACGGCGCTCGCCAAAAGCTGTTCCGAGAAGCGGGTGACATCCATGTTGGCCTGCTCATTGCCATGCAGCGTCACACCATTGCTCTTCTCGAACGACTGGAAGGAGCGCTCCGTGCGCTCCACGCCGAGATAGCGGGAAATCGTGTCCTTGAGGTCGTTGACGGTGACGGCGGTGCGGAAGCGGCGCAGGCTGGGCATCGGGCCGGCTTCGCGCGGCACGAAGATCGCCGCCTGGATGCGCTCCAGCGGCACCGACGCGCGGGAGAGCGAGCCGAGCACAAAGAACAGTGCGTTGATCGACAGGCTCCACAGCACGCCATGGTTCAGCGGCTCGGCGACGGTGCCGAACAGCGCCTGCGGCCGAAGCGCCTCGAAACCGAACAGGCCGTGGACGATGATGTCGGCGTCGGGACCCACCAGCGAAGGCAGGAGCAGCGTGTAAGCCCACACCAGAATGCCGGCGACCATACCGAGCGCGGCCCCCCTGCCGTTGGCGCCGCGCCAGATCAGCCCGCCGATCAGCGCCGGCGCAAACTGCGCGATGGCCGCGAACGACATCAGGCCGATCGAGGACAGCCGCGCGCTGTTGGTGCTCTCGCGATAATAGAGGAAGGCGATGAACAGCATGATGAAGATCGCCCCGCGCCGCACATTGAGGATCAGCGTCGACCAGTCCTCGTTTTCCGAGCTAGAGGTTCTGACCAGGCGGCGCACGAACAGCGGGATGACGAGGTCGTTGGAGATCATGATCGACAGCGCCACGCTTTCGACGATGACCATCGCAGTCGCCGCCGACAGGCCGCCGATGAAGGCGGCCATGGCCAGCAGATCATGGCCGCTGAACAGGGGCAGCGACAAGACGTAGAGGTCGCTGCTGGTCCTGTCGCCGACCAGCGCCAGGCCGGCGAAGGCGATCGGCAGGACGAACAGGTTGATCGCCACCAGATAGAGCGGGAACACCCAGGTCGCGGTGCGCAGTTCCGCCTCGCTGCGATTCTCGACGATGGTGACGTAGAACTGGCGCGGCAGCATCAGAATTGCAAATCCGCTGAGGCAGGTCAGCACCAGCCAGGTGGCGAGCGACGTGCCGTAGCCCATGGCCTGCCGCGCCTGCGCGTTGTTGGCCAGCTTGTCGAACATGTCGCCCGGACCGCCGAAGATCAGGAACGTCACCATCAGGCCGATGGCGAGGAAGGCGGCGAGCTTGACCACGGTTTCCACCGCCACCGCCAGCACCAGCCCGTCCTGGTGCTCCGTGGCGTCGGCATGGCGGGTGCCGAACAGCACCGCGAACAGCGCGAGCAGCATCGCCACCACCAGTGAGATGTCGCTGACGAACGGGTCGAAGGAGGGCGGCGAGCCGGTGTAGTGCTCGACCATCAGGCTGACCGAGCCGGAGATCGCCTTCAGCTGCAGCGCAATATAGGGCACCGCGCCGATGGTCGCGATCAGCGTGGCGATCGCCGAGACGGCGAAGCTCTTGCCGTAGCGCGCGCCGAGGAAGTCGGCGACCGATGTGATCTTCTCGGTCTTGGCCAGCCTGACGATGCGGTTGAGCAGCGGAAAGCCGAACACGAACACCAGCACCGGTCCGGCATAGATGCCGAGGAATTCCAGGCCGCGCTCCGAGGAGAGGCCGACCGAGCCGAAGAAGGTCCAGGAGGTGCAGTAGATGGCGAGGCTGAGCGCATAGATGAAAGGTCGCGCCCGGCCTGGCGTGGACGCGGAGCGCCGGTCGCCAAGGCTGGCGATGGCGAACAGCAGCGTCACATAGGCGATCGCGATGATGACGATGAACCAGCCTTGCACGGTTCGAACTTCCTCCCTGGCCGGTCTCCCGCCGGCCGATGCCCGACGCAACCACAGCTTTGGGGGCGAGTCCATCACGGCTTTCGGCGCATAGGCGGACGGCAGTGGCCGCCCCTGACCGGCAGAAAGCGGCGCCTTGGCCCCATTTTCCCGTTTTGCAACCGGGGGTTTTTGTTATGGTGGGCGTGGGCTAGCGCCGAGCGGAAGCTGGGGACGGCAACATGGCCACGGCAAGGAGGGTCGAATGCTGAAAGAATTCCAGGAATTCATTTCCAAGGGCAATGTCATGGACCTGGCCGTCGGCGTCATCATCGGCGCCGCCTTCGGCAAGATCGTTACTTCGCTGGTCGACGACGTCATCATGCCGATCGTCGGTGCGATCTTCGGCGGGCTGGACTTCAACAACTACTTCTTTGGACTGTCCTCGAACGTTCATTCGGCGGCGTTGGTCGACGCCAAGAAAGAGGGCGCCGTTTTTGCTTATGGCAGCTTCATCACCGCGGTGCTGAACTTCCTCATCCTTGCCTTCATCATCTTCCTGATGGTCAAGGCCGTGAACGGCATGCGCAAGCGGCTCGAGCGCGAGAAGCCTGCAGCACCAGCTGCTCCGCCGCCGGCCGATATCGCACTGCTTACCGAAATTCGCGATCTGCTGGCCAGGAAATAGCGCGAAGCGGATTTCTGGACCAAAACCCCGGTCGCTCGCGGCCGGGGTTTTCTGTTTTCGGCCGTCGTAAAAGGCGCTAGCAGTCGCGAAACGGAACGGATTTTTGCATGACGCTCATTCAGACCTTGCGCGCCGAGGCGCGCGCCGCGCCCGAAAGCGGCATCGTGGCCGTGATCAACCACGGCCGGCTGCGCGACGGCATGATCCCGCTCTGGGCCGGCGAGGGTGACCTGCCGACGCCTTCCTTCATCAGCGATGCCGCCGCCCGCGGGCTGGCCGCCGGCGAGACCTTCTACACCTGGCAGAAGGGCATTCCGGAGC